>NZ_JAWYAJ010000067.1:9146-27604 GCF_034124845.1 Robinsoniella sp. | reverse complement strand
GGATGAAATATAAGAAGAATCACTTACCCGCACAGCTTTCCGGGGGAGAACGGCAGAAGGTAGCAATAGCCCGGGCAATTGTGAATCAGCCGGTTTTACTGCTGGCGGACGAACCAACCCGGAATCTGGACAGGAAAAGTGCAATTGAAATTATGGATCTGATTGAACGGGTTAACAAGAGGGGAACAACGGTAGTAGTGGTATCCCATAACAGCGAAATCATAAAAGCTATGGATAAACGGGTAATTACATTTTCCTATGGAAAAATCATCAGTGACAGCAAATGGGGAGGGTATTTATATGGAATTTAGTACACTTTCTTATCTGTTAAAAATGGGATTGAAAAACATCCGCAGAAATAAGGTATACATGATCGGATCCGTAGTTACCATGTCCATTTGCATATTTTTATTTGGTATCTTTTTTATTTCCCTGTCAAATGTGGAACGTATATTAAAAACAGCAGAAGATGAAATGGCTGTTCTGGTATTTTTTCAGGCAGGAATAGAAAAGAATAAAATCGAAGACATCGGGAAACAGATCAGACAGCAGGCAAACGTAATTGAGACAAATTATATATCAGCTGATGCGGCATGGGAGGAATTCCAGAAAGAGATATTTGAAGGCGATGAAACTGTAGCTGAAGACTATATGGATACCAATCCATTGGCTCAGTCTGACCATTATAAGGTACGCATTAAGGGTATTGAGAATCAGACAGCCTTTGTATCCTATGTAAAGGGGCTGGAGGGTGTGCGTAAGGTAACCCATTCAGAGACAACAGTCAGAATTCTCAGTACGGCTAACCGTGTTTTGGCTATGCTGACCGCAGGCTGTATGCTGCTGTTGGTATTGATTTCTCTGTTTCTTGTAAACAATACGCTTGCGGTAGGGATGGAATCCAGAAAAGATAAGATTAAAGTGATGCAGCTGATGGGGGCAAAGCCTTCTTTTGTGAAGGTTCCCTTTATTGTGGAGGGACTGTTTATCGGCATATTTGGGACGGGAATCCCATTGTTTATTCTTTTTATAGCCTATGAATGGGTAATGGAAAATGTAAATTTGACTCTGGGAGTCTTCCAGAAGGGTATTCCGTTCCTTTCGGCAGCAACTATTTTTCCAATGCTGACAGTGATCGCGGGAATATTAGGAATAGGTACCGGGCTTTTTGGAAGTCTGTTCACGATTAAAAGGCATTTAAAGGTTTAGATGACGTTTCACTTTACGCAGATCTATGGACTGCTGGAAATTACGAAAGGGCGGGGATAAGCATGGGGAAAAGATATATTAAAATGATACCGGCAGTGGTTTTTTTGTTATCAGTGATGCCGCCGGTATACGCAGGTGCTGTTCCGGAAAAGAAAGAGGCGGTATCGCAGCCCGATCAGGCTGCGGCACTGAAAGAAGAATTACAGTCTGAATTTATAAAACTGGATAAACGTCTGCAGGATTTGAATGGTGAATTTAACAATCTGGAACAGCGTACCGGGGAAAAACAGACTCAGACTAAGGAAATAAAAAAGCAGATATCTGACGCAAAAAAAGCGGAAAAGAATAAAAGAAAAAAAATGATGAAACGCATACAGTTGATCTATGAATCAGGAGGTATCACCTATGGGGATGTGTATGCTGCGTCTTCCGGCATCGGGGATTTTTTTAATTCGGTAGAACTGGTTAAGGATATGCAGGAGTATGATAAAAAAGTTTTGCAGGAATACCGGGAGAGCCGTACGGTCTTAAAACAGAAGAAGGAAGCATTAACAAAGGAACAAAAAGAGTTGGAATCCCTGAAAAATGATGTGGATAAAAAAAGGGGTGAGATTTCACGGCTGCTCAAAACAGCTTCTCAGAAATTAGAGAGGTGTGAGGCAGAACTAAAGGCATTACAGAGAGATAATAATACCGGTACGGATGAGATCACGGCTAAAAATATTGCAGATGAATTAATTATAAAGGCGCAGAAGAAGAGCGGACAGCAGCTGGATATGGAAAAAGCGGAAAAGGAAGCCGTACAAAAGCAGGCAGATGAAGAGAAGGCTCTTGCCAGAAAAGTAATACCAGACAGCAGTCTGTATCAGCCCGCTGCTGGTGGTGGGCAGTCTGAGGTACTCTATAATAGTATGGCTCCCAATATGGAAGTATCGGCGGATGACCAGACACTTCTTGCTTGTATCATAGAATGCGAGGCCGGTAATCAGAGTATGGAGGGAAAAGTAGCGGTAGGAGACGTGGTATTAAACAGAGTAAGAAGTGACCAGTTTCCAAATACAATACACGGGGTAATATATCAGGAAGGCCAGTTTGTCCCCGTGGCGGAAGGAATAATGGCAGCGACTCTGGCAAGAGGTCCAAACGCGTCTTGTGTGGAGGCTGCAAGACAGGCTTTGAGCGGTGTAAATTATGTTGGAAATGCCTTGTTCTTCCGGACAAATAATGGAAGACCGGGTCAGGTTATCGGCGCTCATGTATTCTATTAAGTTTATGCCACTTATATCTCCATAACCGGCCGCTTACAAAAATAATGTAGATTTCTCCCCGCATATATTATAAGATAAGTCTGTGGAGGGGCAGAAAGATGAAAGTAGTGATTAAGAAAATCCCGGAGGATAAAACGGAATTTGCAGCACTGCATGTGCATGAAGCAACGCCTCAGACCGAGCTGATTACCTCGTATCTTGAAAATGAAGAATATAATACAGTCATTTTGCCCTGCACTGCAGACGGAAAGATTTACAGGGTTCCAAGTGACAGTATTTATCTGATTGAATCCATCGGGAATGTCCAGCAAGTTCACACAAAAGAGAAGATATTTGAATCTTCAAAAAAACTTTATGAACTGGAAAAAATGCTCCCCGTCAAATTTGTCAGAGTTAACAAATCTGTGATACTGCATTTAAATAAAGTCCGGGTATATACGCCGCTTGCAAATGGACTTATGAAAGCGGAACTGGACAACGGGGAATCAGCCTATATTTCTAGAAAATATTTAAAAGAGCTGAGAGATTTGATTCGGGAGGGATTAAAATGAGTGTGGATAATTTGAAAGAATGTGGATTAAAAGGCAGTTTTTTGGGATTGGTGTTGATGATGAGTTCACTTTTAGTAGTGAGTCTTACAGGAGATGCGGCGGGATTGACTATGGTACTTCCCTATATTCCTGCTGTCATGGCAGGTTATCTGCTGCTGGGAATCTGTTGCTGCCTGCTATATGGAAGAACGCCAAAGGAACACAGCTGGTTAACTGGAACGGCGGTTTATTATTGGCTGTTTCTGATCATAATGCTTGTGATTGTAATAGCGTCGTTTTTAACGGAGACAGTACGTTATGTTATACTGGTGAATGCTTTGGTGCTGGTGGTATTATGGGTCATGGAATACGTGTCCTTAATGAAAATTGCGGATGAATTGAATCAGGTAATGCCGGCCGGCAGATCATCTCTGATGGTGGATCTAAATGAAAAACCTGCTACAATGGAAGCATATTTTAACGAAATTGAAAAGTATTGCACTGACAACAAATGGGAAATGGAATATATTAAAAAAGAAATGCCGGCTCTCATCAGGGTAAATGGAAAAAGCTACAGGGTAAAAATAGGCGTGTATTATACGGCGATTGGAACCCTGGTATATACAATGACATTCTCCAGGATGGATGAATAAAAAATTGGGGTGTGCTGAGAATTGAGAATGGACAATTCATCTGCACACCCCAATTTGCGTCATATTTGCACCAAATTCAGGTTACATAGCCCCCTATGCGCCCTTCTTTTGGGGAGTATTGACTTCGCCGTAAAGCCGGCTGCAACTTAACGTATAAATGCCACATCAATGCGGCCATTACTGGTCTTTGCAACAAGATGTTTTTTCTGATCGGGATAATTACAATTGGGGAGATTATTGGATCCATTTACAGTATGGCTCTGGATGGAATATTCCCGGATATCACCGATGATTGAGCCACGGACAGCGCCGTTGCTGGTTTTCATGACAATGTTATCGCCGATCAGGTTGTTGCCTTCTACGGCGCCATTGCGGGTAGAAAGGAGGAGACCGAAGGTAAAGGTACATCTTTGTGCCGTAACACGACCGTTGTTGGTAACAGCTTCTAACTGGTCACCGGATAAGTTATTCAAATCTAGTGATGCATTGGTACTCTGAATCAGGGCAGAATTACAATGGAAGTTGTCAACACGGATCCTGGCATTACTGGTGATAAACTGGGAGTTGGTCAGATGTTTTAACCCATTTACAGTAATAGCAGCATTGGAGGATTTCACTCTCAGATTACCTGCAAAATCAACCGGGACCTCCAAGGTCAGGACCCAAGGACCATGGAAGAGGCTGCGCCAGTTCCATGAGAGGAAATTACGCATGGTGTGACGGAAGTTAAATTCTCCGTCATGTTCCGAAAAGGTTACGAAATCACAGTTTTCCCGGGGATTAAATAATACTCGGATTGTTCCGGAGGTAACAGGTATAACTTCAATCCGTACATTTTCCGCTTCCACGTTAATGGTGTGGACCGGAGTAGAAGAAGTATAACCAGGATTATGAACGTATTCCTGGCCGGTATGAGTCCCTGACTGTCTGGGTATTCCAATCTCCCGGTATTCTTCTTTGAAGCGTTTGGCTATGGATTCAATGGTTCCAAAGCCTGCTATGATATTTTCTTCCTCACGACCCTGTTCCAATCCATCACAGATCAGTTCCTGGTAGTATTCCTTTAACTGCTCTTTGTCAGCGTCTGGTATTTCAGATAAATGTTCCATTAATTTGTTATAAAATTCTTCCTGCTTCATAATGACCCCTCCTGGCTATTTTTTTCTATAAAAGAGTAAATTTGTCTCATTTCTTCCCATTCATTTAAAAATTCCCGGATCTTTGCAATGCCTGCATCTGTAATCTTATAATATTTCCGGGTGCGTCCGTTGTATTCCTGCTTATAAGTTGTGAGACTGCCTGTGGACTCCAGCCGCTTTAAGATGGGATATAAGGTTGATTCGGAAATCTCAATACATTTCGAGACCTCTCCGTTGATCAAATACCCATATGAAGGACCTTGTTTTAAGACGGACAGTACACAGATATCCAGCAGCCCTTTTTTTCTTTGTATATCCATTTAGTACCTCCTGATACTCTGTTATGCATACTATGTATTATATACTATGCATAGTATAGTATTGTGGCGATAAAATGTCAAGAGAAATTTTCAGATTATTTTTTTGGGTTATGAAGATTGATAAGTTGAATTTTAATATGTGTTTTAAAGTTCCAGAAGCTTTAGAAAACACTCTTTTAATTCTTCAGAATAAAAGGAGTATCGTCGATTTTTAAGCCATACAAAGGACATGGCATAATTATCAATCAGGCACCGCCAGGTATTTGCTATGGTGTTGGCGCGGGCAAGGGACATATCGGGGCAGGTTTTTCGAATAAAATTCAGCATTAAATCGGTTGCCTGGCCTGCCCATATATGCAGGAGGGGGTAGTTATAAGAGATCGCAAGTTTTTGACTGATCGGATAAAGCTTAATGGTAATTTCGTTATGTCCATAGTCATATGCTTTTTTAATTATGTAATCCACCATTTCCTGGCTGGATGGGTCCTCCGGTGCGAAAGTGATCATCTGCCTGGTATGCCCGGATACATACTCGTCCCAGATTTCGATAAACAGCATCTCTTTTCCTTTAAAGTGTTTGTAAAAAGTTCCCAGTGAGCATCCGGCTGCTTTCACGATGTCATTGATACTGGTTTCATCGAAGCCATTTTTCAAAAAGAGGTGAAGGGAGATGTCTTTGATTTCTTTATGTAATTTCTGATATTTCAATTCTTTTGCTAAACTGGCCATTCTGTCGTCCTTCTCGATTGTATGTCACAGCAAAAATGCTCTGACGGTTATGTTAATTTCCAGGAAGTAGATCCTTGTCCAAAATGTACACTAAGTGGAACAAATTGTACAAAGAGTACGTCATAAATGACATTATAGCTGATTTTAAGAATGGTGTCGAGTGAAAAAGCTGTTATATTTGTAGTAAAGTAGTCCGGCTGCATCAGCCAGAAACCAGCCGATGGGGATTGACCACCAGATGCCCGGAAGCCCGATGGATGGAACCGGCGCCAGAACATATGCCAGCAGAACGCGGGTGCCCAGGGATATTATGGTGAGGACCACAGAAATGCCGGGTTTGCCAATGCCCCGGTACAGTCCATAGAGCAGAAAAAGGCATCCGATGCCGCAGTAACACAAACCCTCTATGCGCAGGTACTGGGTTCCGATGGCGATAATTTCCGTCTCTTTTGGCTGGATAAATATAAGCATCAGCTTATCTGCAAATAAAACTACAGCCGCTGAAATAAAGAGGCAGAAAATCACAGCGGTGGCTATGGCTGACCGGATGCCCATACGGATACGTTCTGTTTTCCCGGCACCAAAGTTCTGGGCGATAAAGGTAGAAAAAGCATTGCCAAAGTCCTGTACCGGCATATAGGCAAAAGAATCTATTTTTACCGCAGCGGCAAAGGCAGCCATAACCTGAACACCAAAGCTGTTAACCAGTCCCTGAATCATCAGTATTCCAAAATTCATGATGGACTGCTGGATGCAGGTAAGGGATGAGTACTGTATGATATCCCTTGTCAGTTCACGGTTAAAGCGCATATGACTTCTGCTGATCCTTATAACCGGGAGGCGTCTTAAGCAATAAACTGTAATGCCCAAAGCGGAAATCCCCTGTGCAATTACAGTGGCAAGGGCAGCCCCCCCTACCCCCATATGGAAGACCAGAACCAAGAGTAAGTCCAGCAATATATTAATGATAGCGGAAGCAGCCAGATAAACCAGCGGGACTAGGGAATTGCCCATACTTCGCAGCAGAGCCGCAAAATAATTATAGAGAAAGGTAAACATGATGCCGCAGAATATAATGCGCAGGTAATCTTTTGTATCCGACAGAATATCAGAGGGAATCTGCAGGAGGGACAAAAGTGGTGAAAGAAGGCATAATACAGTAATATTTATCATGAGACTGACCGCACCAATCAGAACAAAAGAAATAAATATACTGGACTTTAAACGCTCTGTATCTCTGCCTCCAAACAGCATGGAGAACACAATTCCGCTGCCCATACACAGTCCAAGAATAATGGATGTCAAAAACACCATAAGGGTAAAGGAAGAGCCCACAGCTGCCAGGGGACCTGCTCCCAGGTATTTGCCTACGATGAGCGTATCGGCTACATTATAAAGCTGTTGAAGCAGGTTGCCAAGAATCATGGGCACTGCGAAGCGGAGCATGACGGAAGTAACCTTTCCGGTTGTAAGATCTTTTTGCATAATTTCCTCCTGATTCCACGTTGCTTACGAAACGTAATTAAAAATATTCATTATGTAAGTAGACTAACATTTAACCAGTGTGATGTCAAACCAAATAAGATTTTTCGTAAAATATCTAATACATATTACTCCCTGTCTGGCAATAGGGAAATCAGGGAAGCCCGCTAAAAAATCTTGTGATATAACGTAGAAAATGATATGATTAAGGATACTATAAATAGAAAGAAGGGGCAGGATAAATGTTTTTAAGCGGTCTGGATGAAATTGATCAAAAAATAGCAGCATTACTGATACATAATGCCAGAATGTCTTATTCGGATATCGGGGAAGCAGTGGGCCTTTCCAGAGTGGCTGTAAAGTCCAGAATCCAGGCACTGGAAGAAAGGGGAGTGATTGAAGAATATACAACGGTAATCAACCCTCAGAAAATAACTGGTGCCATATCCTGTTATTTTGAAATAGAAATGAAACCGGACGATCAGCCGAAGATTATAAAGATTCTGGAGGCGGATGATACGGTCACACAGATCTACCAGGTTTCCGGGAAATGCAAACTTCATGTACACGCAGTCGCGGCAGGACATGAAGAAATGGAAATTTTTTTAAAAAATGTGATGTACCGGCTGCCGGGTGTCACAGACCTGAGCTGCAACGTTATTCTATCCAGAATAAAGGATATCAAAGGGCTTCGGTTATAAGGTACACACATTCACATGAAATCCAAAGATTTATAGGGTATAGAGCCACTCGGCGTATTTACGCCGGGAGGCTCTAGTTTGGAACAAAAGCGTTTCAAACTACTTATTAATGCAGTACCGCAGACCTGTCTGCGGTATGCAGGGGTATAAGTTTGAAAGAAAATTACAATATAGAAAGGATGCCACGGTGTGATTCTTTCAAACTGTTTTAAGATGGCAGTATTGCAGGAAAGTCTGTAATATGCAGTGGGTATAAACATGCAGTTATTATATGAAATACCAGAAAGCTTCTGGAGTCTGTTCCGTTCTCCCAACCGGAATACCTACATGGAAGCTTTACTGAAAATTAATGAAGAATATCAGTATAACAGCTATTTTTTAAGCAGGGAGGTCTGTATTCAGATCCTGGGGGACTATTTTGCACAGCGGCGCGTGATGATGCAGAAGGAGGAACTGGAATCGGAACTGGATATACTGGAACCGCCGGCGACCAGAATTCTGAACTGGCTGCTGAAGGCCCAGTGGCTGAAGAAGCTGGATGATTTTTATATGCAGGTGACAAATATTATCATACCCGATTACGCCGCTATTTTTATTGATGCATTTGAGCGTCTGTCCAACGATGAAGAAGATGACACGCAAATCTATATCCAGAATATCTACGCAATTCTCTTTTCTTTTAAAAATGATCCCCGGGCCAATACCAGTCTGCTGAAAACAGCACTTGTAAATGTACGAAAGCTGAATAAATCCCTGCAGGATATGCTCCACAACATGGATAAGTTTTTTAACAGCCTCTTGGAGCAGAAGAACTATGCAGATTTATTAAAGGAGCATCTGGAAGGATATGTGGAAGAGATTATCAACAAGAAATATCATATTCTGAAAACATCCGATAACTTTTATCTGTACAAAACGGATATCAAAGGATGGATAAGGGAAATGCAGTCAGATATGGAGTGGATATCCCTGATGAGCCAGCGGGAGCAAAAAAAGGTTGAAGAAGGGGAAATGCTTCGGATTCTGGATGACATCGAGCGTGGTTTCGATGATATCGAACATCGGATATCCTTTATGGACAGAGAACACATGAAGTATGTGCGGGCTACCGTAACCAGACTCAACTATCTCCTGAATGGAGAGGCGGACAGGCGGGGGCTGGTTATCCAGCTGCTAAATGAACTGGCGGAAGGCGAAGGGCAGGAAGACAAAATCAAAGAGGTATCATCCAGGCTGAATTTATCTTCCTTTGAAATTCTCTCTGATAAATCACTCTATAAAAAGAGACGGCAAAAAGGCAGCTTTCATGCTGAGAATGGGCCGGAAGAAGTCCGGGAAGAATTAAGCCGGGAAGAAATACTGAAACTCAACCGCCTTCACAACCGGTACAGCAAAAAACAAATCGAAGAATTTATGGAATCCAGGATGAAAAATGGAAGAATGAAGGTATCGGAATCCGGTATTAAGACTATGGAGGATTTTGAACAGCTGATTCTGGCATATGACTATGCCATACGAAAGGGCAGTGGATTTGCGGTAGAGAGCCAGGAAGTGGCATTAATTGAGAACGGACAGTACCGCTATCCGGATCTGACATTTATAAAGCGGTAAAATATCCAAAGAATGCCACAGGAGGGTATAGGAATGATTACGTATTACGATGATTTATCCCTGGAGGACAGGCAGGAAGTCACTGCAGTCATCCAGCTTTTATATAAACAGACTTTTGTATTAGAAAGGAAATTCGATAAGAGAACGGGCAGATTCCAGTTTAATAAAGATTACCGGATCTGCAATAAACACCTTGAGTTTATCCGGGAATACCTGGCAGTCAGCGGCATTGCCCTTTTGGATAACAGCCAGGGAGGCATTATCTATATACAGGGTGAAAACATAGTGGGAGAAAAGCTGCCCAGGCTGGCTACGCTCTATATTCTAATCCTGAAGCTGATCTATGATGAACAGATGTCCGCAGCATCCACCAGTGTAAATGTCTATACAACACTGGGAGACCTGAATGAACGGGTGGGAAGTTTTCATCTGCTAAAAGACAGGCCCTCCAATACGGAAGTGCGCCGGGCGGTGGCACTGCTGAAAAAGTACCAGATTATTGAGCCTCTTGATGCCATGGATGAACTGGACCAAAACGCCCGTCTGATTATTTATCCCTGTGTCAATGTAGTGCTTATGACAGACGATATCCTCGAGATGTTAGAATCCCTCAGAGCGGAACCGGCGGAGATCTTTGGTGCGATACAGGATGTGGATGATACAGAGGAAGACGAAGGGGATGAGATGGAAGAAATCCTGGAAGCCGGAATGACAGCAGAGGAAAACAAGATGGAAGAACCCCAAAAAGCCGGAGCGACTGCAGAGACGAATGAGATGGAAAAAACACAAGAAGCAGATATAGCAGCAGAACCAGAAGGAGAACCAAATGAAGGAACCGAAGACGAAGCATAAATTTGAAGCATTGTCCAGAATGTGTCTGAACAACTGGCATTACATAGACCGTAAAATTCTTTCCTTTAACCAGGAAATTAATTTTTTCACCGGACATTCCGGGAGCGGAAAATCAACCATTATAGATGCCATGCAGATTGTGCTGTATGCAAATACGGACGGCAGAGGATTTTTTAATAAGGCAGCGGCAGACGATTCGGACCGAAGCCTGATTGAATATCTCCGGGGGATGATCAACATTGGGGATGATAATGAATTTTCCTATCTGAGAAATGAGAATTTCTCCAGTACCATTGTTCTGGAGCTGGCACGTACCGATACCCTGGAATGCCAGTGCGTCGGCGTGGCATTTGATGTGAATACTTCCACTAACGAGATAGGCAGGGTGTTTTTCTGGCATAGTGGTCCCCTCCTGGAACATGGCTACCGCACAGAACAGAGATGCATGTCGGTGTCTGAAATAAAAACAGACCTGCAGCAGCGCTTTGCAAAGGAAGCGCATTTTTACACTTCCCACAATGAACGTTTCAGAAGACAGCTTTACGATGTCTATCTGGGCGGGCTGGACATGGAGAAGTTCCCGCTTTTGTTCAAACGTGCAATTCCCTTTAAGATGAACATCAGGCTGGAGGACTTTGTAAAAGAATACATCTGCATGGAACAGGATATCCATATAGAAGATATGCAGGAAAGTGTTATGCAGTATGGCAGAATGCGTAAAAAAATAGAAGATACCTGCAAAGAAATAGAGGAATTGAAAGAAATTCACAACTGGCACCAGAAAGTCTGTGAGAAAGAGCAGGAACGTAAGAAATACAGTTATTTTACGGAAAAACTGGACATTCTGCAGCTCAGGGAGCGGGTGGCCGCCCTTCAGAACAAAGTTATTCTCTATACACAGGATATAACGGGGCAGAAAGAGCAGATTCAGGTTTTAGACCGGGAAATTGAAGAACTGGGGAAGACCGCCGATGAGATATTGAAGCATATTTCCGCAACGGGATATGAAGAGCTGAAGGAGCAGCTGATCAGCATCAACGAGCTGCTGGAGCGTATGGGGAAGAGCAAGGCGCGCTGGGACCAGACCGGATTGAGGCTCAAAGAATGGGTGGAACAGGATATGACCTCTAATTCTGTCATCTGGGATATCGAAAAATTTATCAAATATGAAATTTCAGAGGTGGAATTACTTCATTTACAGGCATCAGTCCGGGATTTGATGACCGAAGTAACCGAACAGAAGCAGGATCTGGACATGGATATCCGTGCTCTGAAAACGGAGCAGAAGAAGATTCTGGAGGAATTAAAAGATCTGCACCATGGGAGAAAATCATATCCCAAAGAACTGCAGGATGCAAGGCAGCAGCTGGCATACCGGCTTTGTGAAAAAGCCGGAAAACCGGTTAAGGTGGACATACTGGCTGACCTTCTGGACATTCGGGATGAACAATGGCTAAATGCAGTTGAAGGATATATGGGCAACCACAAGCTGGCGATTATCGTAGAACCGGCATTTGCCAGAGAAGCAATGGACATTTACCAAAGTCTGGATAAAAAGAAATATTATCAGGCAGCCGTTTTGGATACGGAGAAAATAATGCAAAGGGAGTACCGGTGCAAAAAGGGTTCTCTGGCAGAGGAAGTCACTGCAAAAGAAGGCTATGTCCGGGCTTATATCAACTTTCTCCTTGGAAATGTTATGAAATGCACCAGCGTGGAGGAGCTAAGAGAGTCTGTAATTGGAATTACGCCGGAATGTATACTGTATCAGGGCTTTAAGCTGCAGCACATCAACCCGGATAATTATACCAGGTGGGCTTATATCGGAGCAGACAGCCTGCGCAGACGGATGAAGCAGTTGAATAAGAGAAGCCAGGAACTGGTGAAAGAACTGGATCCCAGGCTGGAAACCAGAAGATCCTATGACAGAATGCTGGGGATGGAAAGCCTGTCAAATGATGTGGCAGAATACCTGGACTGGCTTGCGGATATCCGGGACTGTAGGGATAAGGAGAAGGGAAAGAAGGATCTGGAACTGAGAATCCAAAAACTCCGGGAAAAAGATATCGCTTCCCTGGAAAAAAATAGAAATGAACTGCTGAAACTTCAAAAAGAAAAGAGAAGGTGGAGGGAAAGCATTCAGAAAGCCATGTGGAAGAAGCAGGAGGAGATCGTGGAAGGAAAACGCCTGCATCTGAATCTGGGAGAGGAACTGACCCGGAAAGAAAAGAATTTCCCCGCGGAACCAGCCATGGATACGGAGGTGCAGGAATATCTGAAGAAAAAGACTAATCCCAACTTTGAGAAGCTGCGGGATTATTTTACCGGTCTGGTGAATATGGCACTTCGGGGGCAGGAAGAGTGTTTCCGGGAGTTGTGTGCCCTGCGCCACCAATATCTGCTCCATTATCCAACCAGGGGATTTGCCCATGACAGAGAAGATAACAGAGAGTATGATGAATTATTAGAGAGTTTAAAATGCGACAATCTCCCTAAGTTTATGGAAATAGCAGGGGAGCGGGCACGTCTTGCCACCAGGGAATTTAAGAACGATTTCATGCTGAAGATCCGCAGCGCAATTGTAGAGGCAATGCAGCGCAAAGATGAATTGAACCGAATTATCAGCAGACTGGACTTCGGCAAGGATAAATACCAGTTTATTTTTGCGAAAAATAAAGGACCGGATGGAAGATTTTTCGATATGTTCATGGATGACTCTCTGGAAATCAATCCTTCGGATCTGTCCCTGTCTATGGAAAACCAGATGAATTTATTTACCATTGCCCATGAAAACCACTATGGAGAGTTGATCGGGGAACTGATCTCTATTTTTATCCCGCCGGAAAATGCTACGCCGGAAGAAATGGAAGAGGCTAAGCGCAACATGGATAAGTACGCCGATTACCGGACATACCTCTCTTTTGATATGCAGCAGACCATTCAAAGTGAAAACGAGACGATTAAGATACATCTGAGCAAAATGCTTAAGAAAAATTCTGGCGGTGAGGGACAAAATCCCCTCTATGTGGCACTTTTGGCAAGCTTTGCCCAGGCGTACCGCTTTAACCTGCCGCCGAAGATCCAGAGAAATCCCACCATACGCCTGGTGATCCTGGATGAGGCGTTTTCCAAGATGGACGGAGAAAAAGTGGCAAGCTGTATTAATCTGATCCGGGATCTGGGCTTTCAGGTAATCATCAGTGCCACCAATGATAAGATCCAGAATTACCTGGAAAATGTGGATAAAACCTTTGTTTTTGCTAACCCAAATAAAAAGAGTATTTCCATACAGGAGTTTGAACGGGTGGAATTTGAGCAGATGTCAGGCGAATTGGAAGTCGATAAATGATTAAATCCTTATTTTTCAGTTTTTACCTATAATTTACATAATTAGTAAATATTATTAACATTGTCCCCCTAGAATATAACAGAAATGATAACCGGATTGTGACCAGATCAATCATGTATTGTTATCGGGTATATTTGAAAAACAGGAGGACAATATGAAAAAATTATTAGCTATGGCAACTATGGGGTTAATGCTTGTAACATTTACAATGCCTGTTCTTGCGGCTGACCAGAAAGCGGAAGTGGATTCCCTTTCATTGGGGGTTGGCGCTGACGAAACAGAGATCTATGTAAACTGGTACAGTAAGTCTGCAGGTGCCGGTACAGTGCAGTGGGCGAAAAAATCAGATATGTCGGGTGAGGATTTCCCGCAGGTGCATATGGAAGCAGCAGCTGTTACGGCGGCAGCCACAAATAAAAGCGGATATTACAGCAACAAGGCTGCGATAACCGGGCTGGAAGAAAATACCCGGTACGTATACCGTGTGGGTAATGATGGCAGTTGGTCAGAGCTCTATGATTATGACACCGAGAATTTTGACGGCGGTTTTAGTTTTCTTCTGGCAGGAGATCCTCAGATCGGGGCTGGTTCCCAGGCAGCAGATCAAAAGGGCTGGGAAAATACGCTGAATAAGGCAATGACCCAGTTTCCGGAAAGCAGCTTTCTGATTTCAGCAGGGGATCAGGTAAATACAAATAACAGTGAAAGCCAGTATACGTCCTATCTGGCACCGGAAGAACTGAAAAGCCTCCCTATTGCTACTAATGTAGGGAATCATGATACCAAAAGCAATGCATACAGCGAGCATTTTAATATTCCCAATGTAGACCAGGCAACGGTTACAGCAGGGGAATTCAGCGGGGATTACTGGTACAAATACGATGATGTATTGTTCATGTCCATTAATTCCAATGATAAAAGTACTGCAAAACACAAACAGTTCCTGGAAGATACGGTAGCCGCACAGGGAGCTGATGCCAAATGGAAAGTGGTGACCTTCCATCATTCCGTATACAGTACGGCATCCCACACCCAGGATTCTGATATTATCCAGAGAAGGAATGAGCTGCCTCCTGTATTTTCTGATTTAGGTATTGATGCTGTCCTTATGGGACATGACCATGTATATACCAGAACCTATATGATGAATGGTACAAACCCGGTTAAAACGGACAATGTGGAATCCCAGGTGGTTAACCCGGGCGAGGGGGAAGTACTTTACTTAACAGCGAATTCAGCCAGCGGAAGTAAGTTCTACAGCATTCTGAATTACGATTATCCGTTTGCAGCTGTGAAAAACCAGGAAAGCGTTCCCAATATCACCAATGTGAAGGTAACGGATACCTCTATGCAGTTTACCACATACCGCACAAGTGACATGAGTCTGGTAGATGATTTCACCATTTATAAAGGTGTGGATGCAAATGCTGATTTTATTGCACCCGTAATTACCACTCCGGATAATGATACCGTAATCATAGGCAAAGCTTTTGATCCGTTAGCAGGGGTAACGGCAACAGACAACAAGGACGGGGACATTACAGGCAAAATAAAAGTAGAAGGCAGTGTAGATACCAGCAAAGCAGGTCAGTATACCTTAACTTATACCGTATCCGATGCCGCAGGAAATGAAACGAAAATTGTACGCACCATAACCGTACTGGAGGAAGATAAGACGGCTCCCGAGTTAAATGTACCGGCGGCAACCGAACTGAGAACCGGCGAAGCGTTTGATCCCATGGATGGAATTACGGCAGTGGATGACAGAGATGGAGATATCACAGCGTCCGTTAAGGTAGAAGGCAGCGTGGACAACCTCACTCCGGGAACCTATGAATTAACATATCGAGTATCCGATGCTGCAGGAAATGAAACGGTCAGAAAGAGAATCGTAACGGTAAAAGAAGCCACAATTGAAGAGACAACGCTTATTACAACCCAGGATACCATATGGAACTATCTGGATAACAACACCGATCCGGCAGAGAACCTGGAAAGCAGAACGGCATGGACCGTCCCAGACTTTGATGATTCTGCATGGCTTACTGCAAAGGGAAGCTTTGGAGCTAAAAAAGGACAGATTGCAGACTTAGGCGGAGGATGCATTCCCAATACCCTCTTAACTCAGTATATAGATGGTACAAAAGATGATATCCCAACGTATTTCTTCCGCACCACATTTGAACTTGCAGATGCACAGAATGTAGTGGATCTCACCGGAAGCCTGATGTATGATGACGCGGCAATTGTTTACATCAATGGACAAAAAGCAGCATCCTATTATGAGCCGGAAGGCGGATTTGAAAGCAATATGTCCTATGGCGGTTCTAACAAGAGTGACCCGCTGAAAGGGACTTTTCAACTGGAAGATTTCAGCATGTTAAAGGATGGTATCAACACCATAGCAGTGGAAATCCACAATGGACGTATCGACAGTTCCGATGTATATTTTGATTTCCTGGATTTAACAGTTACCACAGAGAAAGAGGTTTTGGATACTATAGCACCTGTAATCAGTTTCCCGGAAAATACAGTACTTACGGTAGGGGATGCATTTGATCCTATGGCAGGCGTAAGCGCTTCAGATAATGTAGATGGAGATATAACGGCAGCTATTCAGGTTCAGGGGCAGGTAGATACATCCCGTCCGGGCACTACAGAACTGGTTTATACAGTTACCGACAAGGCAGGAAACAAAGGGGAAGCTGTTCGAAAGGTAACCGTTAAAGCAAAAGAACAGCCGGTAGTACCGGATAAGACAGCTCCGGTATTAACCATTCCGTCAAGTACGGTTATCACAACAGGAAGTAAGTTTGATAAAATGCAGGGAGTCAGCGCAAAGGATGACCGGGACGGCGACCTTACGGGGAAAGTAATCTGCACCGGAGAGGTAGATACAGCAAAACCCGGAACTTACACACTGACTTATACCGTAAGTGACAAGGCAGGCAATACGGTAACCCAGAAAAGAACCGTGATTGTCAAGGCAGTACAACAGGGAACAGATAAGCCGGCAGTTGTCAAAGCTTCTAAAGTAAAATTAAGCCACAGCAAGATTACCATTCAAAAAGGTAAGAAATATACCTGGTTAAAAGCAGTTGTTTCACCAAAGAACACAACCAATAAAAATCTTACCTGGAGTTCCTCCGATAAAAAAGTAGCATCGGTTAATTCCAAAGGCGTGGTTACAGCCAAAAAAGAAGGAACGGTTACAATTAAGGTAAAGACAGCAAATGGTAAAAAAGATTCCGTAAGAGTTAAGGTAGTAAACAAGAAAATAAAAGCCTCCAAAATTTCCATGGATAAAAAAGCCAATATGAAAAAGGGAGGAAAATTGAAACTGAGTGCTGTTGTAAAACCGGTTAATGCAGCCAATAAGAAAGTAACCTGGACAACATCGGATCATAGGATCGCTACGGTCAGCCCTAAGGGAGTTGTTACAGCGAAAAAGACCGGTACAGTTAAAATTACCTGTACAGCTAAAGATGGAAGCGGCAAAAAAGCGGTATGCAGCATTACTATAAAGTCTAAGAAAAAGTAAATAACTAAAAAATATTGAATAACTAAAAAACAATGGATAACTAAAAAACAGGGCTACTGAGATAGCTCTGTTTTTGCGGACAGGAGATTACAGATGTTAAAAAAATATCTGATGGATAAAAGATGGCTGGCATTTTTAGCGGTATTTCTATTGACCATTGCGGCAACAATTATTTTTTATAATAGAACGGACATGTCTTATGAGTTTGCGGATACCAGCACGATTCAGTATGTGAAGGGAAAAGTGACGGAAGTTCTGTCAGAGGAATTAGAGAGAGCAGACGGCAATGATCCCCGTACCCTTGGTACTCAGAGGGTGAAGGTCTATATAAAAGAAGGCAGGCAGAAAGGGGAAGAACTGGAATTTGACAATATCCTCTCTACCACACACAATATCTATGTAAAGCCGGGGCAGGCAGTTTTGGTCAAGGCGGATATGCCGGAGGGGGCTGCGCCTTACTATTCTATTTTTAATTATGACAGAACCAAAGGGATTGCGGCAATTGCAGTGATCTTTATCCTGCTGATGGCGCTGGTTGGCAGGAGTAAGGGCATCAAAAGCGTAATTGGGCTGCTCTATGTGTTCCTGTTACTGATTGGCTTTCTCATTCCGGCAATTTACAGCGGCTGGAACCCGGTACTGGCAACTGTGCTCATGGCGGTCACAGCGTCTGCGGTGTCCATGATTCTGCTGAATGGATTTTCGGCAAAGACCTGGACAGCAATCCTCTCTACCATTGTTGGAATCTTGATTGCGGCATTGGTATTTGCCATTTTTGCAGGGATATTAGCGGTAGACGGATATAAGCTGGATGAAGTGGAAGAATTGATTCTGGTTTCCAACAGCTCCGGTATGAAGGTGGGAGATATTTTGTTTGCCGGCACTCTGATTTCATCTCTGGGAGCCATTATGGATATGACCATGTCTGTGGCGGCACCGCTATATGAGATGAAGGAAACAAACCATAAGATGAGTTCCGGAGAAATCTATAGAACCGGTTTAAAGATCGGAAAAGATATGATTGGTACCATGTGTGAAACACTGGTACTGGCATTTACCGGTACGGCAATCACC
>NZ_JAWYAJ010000067.1:0-9136 GCF_034124845.1 Robinsoniella sp. | reverse complement strand
TGTTAAAAGCCTATGGAATTCACATGGATCAGCTGTTAAGCTCCGATTACATTGCCATTGAGCTGGCACAGGGACTTACGGGGAGCATCGCGGTGATACTTGCGGTACCGATTACTTCTCTGCTGGCTGGAGTGATTGGCAGCAGAGGAGTAAAATAGACTATTTCAGGGTATGCATAATCTCCCGTGCCTCATCCGGTGTGGCTGTTTCAAATCCAATCGCCCGGATCAGATGTGCCAGCCGTTCCACTAGTTCAAAGTTCATAGATGCGGACTTGTCCTGTGCCAGGAAGGCACTGTCTTCAAATCCGATCCGGACAATACTGGCGCCCATTGCAATTGCTGCAGCCAGGAAGTGCCAGTTGTCACGTCCAAAATGGGTTACGCCCCATTTAGCATCGGCAGGAACAAAGGAACGGAAGGCTGCAAGGCTTTCTGCTGTGGGCTGCATACCGCCTTTGTGCCCGAATACCAGGTTGTAGATGATAGGGTTGCGGAAGGGGTATTCTTTTGCGGTCATTTCAATATTATGAATCATACCGATATCAAATACTTCAATCTCCGGTATGGTTTTCTTTTCATATACGGCTTTTGCGCAGTAGCGGATATCCTCAAATGAGTTGCGGTAAACGGCTTCCCCAAGGTTGGTGGAACCGCCGTTTAAGGATGCAGATTCTACCTTCGCATAATCCAGGGGCGTGCAGCGTTCTTCAATAGTAAGATCGGAGACACCTCCGGTAGATGCCTGTACCAGCACATCTGTTTTAGCCAGGATTTTTTCAAAGCATTCTACCATAAATCCCGTATCTGCGGTGAGGGAGCCATCCGGGCGGCGGCAGTGGAGGTGGCACATTGCGGCACCTGCAGCTACTGATTTCTGCACATCCAGAGCCAGTGCATCCGCGTCAATGGCGGTAGAGGCTGCCACTGGAGCCAGTGAGATTATAATTTTTTTCATGCGTTCTTCCCTTTCTGGATTTTCTGAAAAATTCGTTTTAACATAATTCTTCTACGATTTCACGCAAGGTATCTACTTCCCCTACATTTCCGGGGAAGATAATATATGGCGTATCGGGAAATTTACTTTCTGCTCCGGTGAGCCATACCGGGATTCCTTTTTTCACTTGTCCCAATACCAGCGCCTTTTTCACCTGCAGGCCTTTTGTTCCTACGTCGCTGGATGTAATACCACCCTTGGCAATGATAAAACGGGGTTTCACATTGAGCAGGGATATAATACTGGTGAGGGCATCGGAGATGTGGACAGAAGCCATCAGGATTTTATCTTTGTCTGCGGTGTCGGGTACCAGAAGCTTCCGGCTGGTGTAGATAATCACTGTTTTATTGGAGCGGATCAGCGCTTCTGCACGTTCCAGGATACGCTGTACCTCGGCTTTTAATCCACCTTCCAGGAAATAGGCATTAACATTGAACTCCAGGAAAGTCAGGTCTTTTTTGGACTCCAGCAGAGCGTTTAACTGATCCGTTGTTTTTTTGACGTGGGACCCGATGATCACGATACCGCCTTTATCTTCACTGTCCGCTACCAGATCTTTCTGGGTGAGCAGCGGAACATCCGTGATCTGTCCCAGGACTTTAGGCAGAGCAGCCGCACTTCTTGCAAGGAAATTTTTGCCTTGTCTGATGGCACGAATCAGGCAGATACAGAATATCTTCACGTCGGTGTAGTCAATGGCATTTACGATGATCTTAGCAAAATCCCAGGCGGATAACAGTTTTTCGGTAATGCTGTCCAGATCCAGTGATCTTAATTCTTCCAGAGAGATGGTGATGCAGTCTTCACTGCGGTAATTTCCTTCACTCTTTTCTTCTACGTAGTCCCTCAGATCCGATGAAGAATATCCAAAAGTCTTGTCTTTGGCAAATTCTGTATTCCCAGCCGGAGTCAGGAAATCCCCCTCTTTCACATAGTGGATATTGTTAAGGGTATATCGTCCTCCCTCTTTGAAGAAGGGGCAGATAATTTCTCCGTCCATTTTCATGCCAGACTCTGATTCCAGACTGTCTCTGAGGATTGCTGTCTCCAGGGGATAGTGTCCCCGCAGTGTAGAATCACCACGGGAAATCAGGAAAAACCCCTGGTTGCTTTTTACGGCTGCCGCCGCCAGACGGCGGGCGATCAGGGTGTGCACCTGAATGGTCTGTTCCCTGGAAAAACTCCGGGAGTTTGTCAGCAGGAAAAACATATCTTCTTTTGCAGAAAAAGCCTCATTTAGGGAAGCTTCTTCCCAGTCAGTATAGACATATACGTCATGAACCGTCTGGATTCCGGTGGGATCATCATCCAGAACCACTATCTTTTTATGAAAGTCCTGGTATTCAGACCTGAGCATACGGTCGATATGTTGGGTATCCATAGAAGGATATTTGTCCAGGACATCTGTTTTTAAGACTTCGGCATTATGTTTCATAGATAAACCTCCTTTGGATTTAAATTACCTGTTTCCAGAATTTATAGTGTTCATTTATGGTCTGTTCAATGCCGGTAAAATCTTTCCGGGCAATCATGGTCAGTATTTCTGTATGAAGACGGATAAAATCATCGGTATCATTTTCTGCCAGAACCATTTTTACAGCATTTTTCCTGGAGGGAATGGTAATCCGGTCTACGTAGGAATACATGCTGAGCAGCAGCTGGTTTTGGGAGGCATTTGTAAGTGCCATATGAAAGTCGATATCTGCATTTAAGACAGCATCAATATTCTTATCTTTTTTCGAGACAGCATTTCTCAAGTTTTCCAGACAACCCTCCATATGAGCAATCTGTTCCGGAGTGATGGTGTGCATAATCTGCTGCATAATGCCGATATCTAAAACTTTGCGAAGCTGTATGATTTCATCGGAGGAGTTCTTCTCCAGGAGGATGCCATAGAGCATAGGATCCAGCATTTTCTGGCTGTACCGGTCATTGACGAAAGTACCGTCAGGGCGTTTGATGTAGACTACGCCGTAAGCTTCCAGTATTTTAATCGCTTCCCGGATGGAGTTGCGTCCTACCTCAAAAGTGGCACAGAGGCTGGTTTCGGTAGGCAGCTTGTCTCCTGGTTTTAGTTCTCCGTTGATAATGGCATCTGTAATTTGGTTTACGATGCGGCTGACAATGGATTTATTCTGCAAAGATCTGGAAAGGATTGGCGTTTCTGATTTTGTCTGGGCCATAGAGGACCTCCTTTATATCTTAATCAAAGTATAGGATGAAACTTACTCCCGGGTATGGCTGTAAGCCACCGGCATCCAGATCTTCATTTCACCGAATCCTCTGTTGTCCCATGCAAAGTATGGGATCAGACGGATACGGGTCTTGGACATTCCGTGATAACGCAGGGTCTGGTACAGGGAATCACGGTTGTATTCTTCTCTGTTTATGCGGTATACTTCTCCTTCCAGTGCGGTAAGGTCTCTGCCCCCTATGTTATATGCAGCGGGTTTAAATTCAGCATCCAGCTTCCATAAAAGGTCATCTAAGGTTTCCACATCTGCGTCCGGGCTTTCCAGACAGTAAACCAGGGGTCCGCGTTCCAGTGCAGCCTGATTATTGGTTTCTTCCACCAGGGCATGGGCAGTCGTGAGACGGGCAGGCATATCAAAGAGTACGGTGATCTCGGATACTTTGTCGGATACTTTGTCCGGATTAATGCATATTTTCTGATAGGACTGGCTGTCAGTTTGGGTAAGACAGATTGTGGTTTCCCCGCCAATGCCTATGGTTCCCTTTTCTACCCAGCCGGGAATACGGATATTCAGGTAGATGGGGGTCTTTTTATCCGGGGTTATATACTTCAGGTTCTCGATACGCAGGGTTATCTTTCCGTCATAAGGATAATTGGTATCCTGAATCAGTGTAAAGGATGCGCCGCAGGGAAGCTCTATTTCTGAGCGGCTGGCTCCGTACATACCCATCCAGAGTGTGTCATGGGAAACGGTGTAAGCATATTCGCTGGACTGGGCTATGGTTCTGGCAAGGTTCGGAGGACAGCAGTAGCTTAAAATGTACTCGCTTCTCTCCAGGGGCCAGATTAATTCATAATCCAGTTTCTTCGCTCTGCGCAGCATGTTTTCGTAAAAATATTTCTTTCCGTCCATGCTGACGGCAGCCAGGTTCACATTCAGCATGGTGCGTTCAATAATATCAAAATATTCAGCTTTCGGATCTGACTGGAACATACGATAAGCCCAGAAAACACTTCCGATCGAAGCACAAGTCTCATTATATGCGGTAACATTGGGAAGCTGGTATTCATATCCGTAAGCCTGATGGATTTTCTGGTCGATGAAGAAGTTGCCATAAGGTGAGGTTCCGTTATAGAGGGCACCGCAGCCTCCGGTAATATAGAGCTTTTTATCGATCAGGTTGCGCCATACCTTATCCAGCATATCTTTATATTCCGCTTCGCCGGTTTCCGCATACAGATCGGCAACTCCTGCATAGAGATAATTGGAACGGACGGCATGGCCTAAAATTTTATCGTGCTGTTTCAGTGGGATACGGTCCTGGTTGTCATCGGTGCCATCTTTCACGGAGTCACGCAGCGTGATGGCAAGCTTTGCAAGCTCCAGATATTTTTTGTCCCCCGTAGTCCGGTACATTTCGATGAGACCCATGTAGTGGGAAGGGCAGACAGCGGTCTGGACCTCGCCATTTCTGGCATTTTCCTGATACATCTGATCCAGATATGCAGCAGCTTTTTTGGCAATATCCAGAAAGTTCTCCTTGCCGGTGATTCGTTTGTAAAGGCAGGCTGCCGTAAATAAGTGTCCAAAGTTATAAACTTCAAAATCATTAATATCACCTAACCGGGCGATCCCGTTATTCTGGCGTTCTCCCAGGATCTGCTTGGTAGAAATATAACCGTCTTTAAGCTGGGCACGTCCGATAAGGTCAATGTACTTATCCAGCTGGTCTAACAGTTCCTGGTTGCCGTTTTTTGCCGCGCTGTACATTGCGGATTCCATCCATTTGTAAAAATCGCCGTCGCCAAAATTTGTTCCGTCAAAGGATCCTTCTGTTTCGCCTGCACAGATGCGGAAGTTTTCCACAACATGGCTGATATCCTTAGCCTCAAACATACTTTGTAAATGGGGAACGGTATCACTGGCACAGGCTTGAAATGCATCTGCCCAAAAGCCTTTGGTCCAGTTAACGGCATTCCAGGGGAGAGGGGAAACTTTAGAAAATGGGGATTTTGTTGTATTTGTCAGCATAATAAAACCTCGCTTTCCATCTTATATTATTTATATTTATAGTATCAAACCCTTCATACGCAGTGCTTCTTTTAAAGCCGCTGCACCATAGCGGGGACTGGAAACCACCGGCTTCCCGTAAGTTTTTGCAATCAATTCTTCACAGTAAGCCATAGAACCCTGGCATAAGAGAATGATATCTACATCCTGGCAGATTTCACCGGCTTTTTTCAGAAGCAGTTCCTTGAACTGTTCCTGATCCAGTCCGAATGCACCATTGATTAAACCGTCTGTCAGCGTTACCGGTTTTCCGATTTCTCTGGATACCCGGAGAATGGTATTTTTTGTTGGCTCTAAAGTAGTGGGGAGTGTAGCCAGCACTCCGATGCGGGAACCACGGCGGGCAGCATCCCGGCACATCTCCTCATCCACCCGGACGATAGGGACACCGATGTATTTTGCCATATCCTGTACGCAGTCAGCAGCTTCCCCCACAGAAGAGCAGATATTCAAAACTGCATCGGCGCCGTCCTGAACAGCTTTTAAGAACAGGGTAATCAGTCTGGCAGCAGCATTTGCGGTCACATATCCGTGATCTCTTGTTTCAGAGAGAATCGTAGGGTCTTCATAACTGAGAAGTATAGCCTCTTCTCCCAGCTGGCTTTTCACTTCGCGCTCAACTAATTCAATTAATTCCGGTGTGGTACTTGTATACACTAATCCTATTTTCATCTTAATACCCTTATATTGCAGGATTGCCTGCAATACTGAATCCTTTCAGTTATTTTATCCAACGTTCAACGTAGGATGTTAAAATATAACTTTATATTCTCACAGATTTCGGAATTTGTAAAGATAGAAATAGTGCATAAATTAAAAAGCTAAATTTGTAAGTATTGTACAAGATATTTCAAGAAAGAAGAAATTGGCATTGTAAGACTGGAGAGATTAGTGTATTTTAAAGGAGGAGTATATGTCTGGCATACAACGCTCTGACTGAGTTGAAATGGAGAAGACAAATGAAAAAAATAGCAAAATGGTTTGGACGGTGTAAGATCAAGGATCAGATCAGAACAGCGATTATTGCACTGGCTGTATTTTCCACAGTATTGCTGGGGGTATTAAGTTACTTTCTGTCCAAACATATTATTGAGCGGAATTACCAGGAGGACTTTTCCTATAACCTGGAAATCTCCGATGAAATCACAGATATACAATTAAATAATATCATAGAACTCACCAGAAACCTTCTTGTAAATCCAAGTTTTATGTCGGTTTTCAAGGAGTCCGCTATGAATGGAAACAAGGATTTTTCCAGTACAGAGAGGCATACACTGGAATCCTATCTGGGCAGAATTGCAACTCAGGAAACCTTGATCGGTGAAATTATTGTATTGGATAAAACGGGAAAACTCTATACATATTCTGCCAATTCAGGAGAGAGTGTCTCTTACCATGTTGAAAATGTGCTGGAAACCAGCTGGGTTAGAGAAATGAATGAAGCCGGTGGTAAAGAAGTATTTTACGGGCAGAATATATTGAATCCGGATAAGAACCGGGGAATGGTGTCCATGGGGAAATTACTGGTGGACCCGGGTAATTATGAAGGGATCGGCTACATGGTGGTAAATATCCGGCAGAAGATATTTGAGAAAGCTTTTGGATCTACCCACCGGGCAAACCAAAGCGTTTCCTTTATGGTTGTGGATGATGAAAAGGACAATGGAATTATTTATTTCAGAGGAAATGAAGAGGATCAGGAGCAGATTGAACAGGAATATTTCCGGGAATCCGGTTTCGGGAACCAGTTTGTATTTGCCAGCGTGGAGAATGATCCCACCGGATGGAAAATGGTGAGCATTATAAGAAAAAGTGAGCTGACCAGAGATAGTAATGTGATTGGTGCCATTATTATGGGGGTAATTCTTATGCTGGTGGTATTAGGGTTTTATATTTCCAGATTTATATCCGGGAAAATCTATGAACCTCTTCGGAAACTGGAGAACACCATTGAGGAAGTGGGAGAGGGAAACCGTAATATTACAGAAGAATTTGATTCCAGTGAGGTCGGACAGATCGGTAATAAATTTAAGCAGATGGTCAACAATAACCTGGAACTGCGGGAGCGTCTGCTTTCCAGTGAATTAAAGGAAAGAGAATCGGAGCTTTTGCTTTTGCAGTCACAGATAAATCCCCATTTTTTATATAATACCATGGATTCCCTGTATTGTATGGCTGTCATTCATGAGGCAGATGATATGGCACAGATGGTTGATGCCCTGTCACGGACGTTCAGGCTGAGTCTGAATAAAGGCAATAAACTGATTAAGGTTGCAGATGAAGTGGCCCACATCAAATCCTATATGGAAGTGCAGAACTTCCGTTATAATAACCGGTTTGCTCTGGTTCTTGAAATTCCGGATGCTTTGGACGACGTCTATATTTTAAAATTTATTCTTCAGCCATTTGTAGAAAATGCCATGTACCATGGGTTGGAACCACAGATAGGGAAAGGGAGTATAACAGTCACAGCGGTTCGGGAGGCAGAGAAGATTATTTTCACCATTGAGGATGACGGAGTGGGAATTGCCGATTTGTCAGTTCTGGAAAATGGATATGGGGTACGAAATGTACGAGAACGTATCGAACTGTTTTATGGAGAAGGATATGGAGTCAGTTTTGACAGTGAGCCGGGTGTGGGGACAAAGGTTACGGTCACGGTAGGTTTGTCTTATCAGGAAGGAGTAATCGCGAATGAAAAGAGTAGTGATCGTTGATGACGAATATATTGTAGTAAATGGAATTAAAGCCATGATTGCCAGAGAAAAAATGGATTTTGAAGTGGTTGGGTTTGCTTATGACGGAATTGAAGGACTGCGTGTGATCCTGGAAGAAAAACCGGATCTTGTGATTACGGATATCCGTATGCCAGGGATGGACGGTCTTTCTTTGATTGAGGAAGCCAGAGAGTATACGCCGGATACCATTTTTGTGGTGATCAGCGGCTATCAGGAATTTGAGTATGCGAGAAAAGCCCTTCTTCTTGGGGTACGTGGCTATATTGATAAGCCCATAACGATGGATAAGATACGGGATACCATGCAGATGACAGAAAGCCTCCTGGCTGACAGGGCAAATCAGTCCCGCAACGAGGAAACCCAGATCAGAAAGAAGGAGTTTCAGGATATCAGCCAGCAATTCATGCATTCCATTGAGGAAGCGGATATTACTGCATATGAAGAAATGCTTGCCGGAACCCTGGAAGCACTTCAGAATTATACGGACACGCTGGAAG
Source organism: Robinsoniella sp. (assembly GCF_034124845.1). Taxonomy (NCBI): domain Bacteria; kingdom Bacillati; phylum Bacillota; class Clostridia; order Lachnospirales; family Lachnospiraceae; genus Robinsoniella; species Robinsoniella sp. The sequence goes on along the minus strand of NZ_JAWYAJ010000067.1, from coordinate 640 downwards.
AATACAAAAAAGAAAGCTACAAAATGGTCTGTCTTGCTCTGGGCATTTATTTTGAAAAGCGCAGGGAAAGAAAGGAGGAACAGCACTTCCCCTCCTATCAGAATGTGGAAAATATGGAATCCTATGAAGAGGTCAATACCTTTGTGGAAGAAATATTCCGATCCATGCTTCAGCGAATGGAGGTTTCCAGGATCGGAGGGATGCACCGTACCGTAGAAAAGCTGCTGACCTATATTAATGAAAACTATCACCGGGATATCGGGCTTGCAGAGCTGGCGGATATGGTAGCCATGAACCCGGCATACCTGAGCATCCTGTTCAAAGATGAGGTTGGCATGAGTTACATCAAATATCTGACCAAAACCCGCATGGAACATGCTAAGGATCTTCTGAACCAGGGGTATAAGGTCATCGAGGTCAGCGAAATGGTGGGGTACAGCAATTACCGCTATTTCTGCGATATTTTTAAGAAAAATGTGGGTCAGACGCCCAATGAGTATAAGGGGACGGTTCGGAGAAGAAATGAGTAGAGGTTTTGCTGATAAAATACGCTTTGTATCTTAGGTAGTGTACGAAAAGATGGGTGTGGGAAACTGGTATGGACTCCGTCAGCTGGCCGCAGAACTGGTATTTTCTAACC
>NZ_JAWYAJ010000066.1:0-1610 GCF_034124845.1 Robinsoniella sp. | reverse complement strand
ATCTCCCGCATCAAATACGGATATTCTTTCACACCCTTGGAAGTTTCCGACAGTACGGCTCCTCCATGGGTGCGCTGTATCATGCCCGCATCTTCCATCTCCTTTAAGTCCCGGCGGATCGTCTCCTTTGAGACCTTCATAAGCTCGGAAAGTTCATTTACACTTACCTTCCCTTTCTCCTCCAGCAGATTAACAATCAAAGACTGACGTTCAATGTTATACTTTCGATCTAGCATTTCTTCCAAATTCCTCCGAACATTTTCTTTCAGTATAGCATAACTTTCACGATTTGTCTCTTACCTAATCTCCCCGCTGAACTTAATGCTATCCATCATAACTGCGATAAAAATAATGACTCCCCGGAATATGGTAAAGGCATAAGCAGATGCCCCGGTGATCGTCAGTCCATTGGTAATTACCTGCACCATCACAATACCGATAATTGCACCCGGCAGGATACGCCCCTTTCCTCCGAATAGACTTGCCCCTCCGATTACAGCTGATGAAATCACCACAAATTCATCACCAATGGCAAAATTAGGATTGATTACGCTTAGGGAACAGGCATTTATCATTCCTGCCAATCCTGCAAGTGCTCCGCAGATCAGGTAGGCCAGAAATATTACTTTCGTTCCATTGATTCCCATCTTATTGGCTCCTGTCAGATTATTGCCGCAAGCAAACAACTGCCTGCCATACTGAGTTCTCGTCAGGAGGAAATGTCCAATCAGCACCACAGCCAGAAAAATATACACCATCAGGGGAATTCCTAAAAATTTCACTCCCGTAAACTTCATCGCGCTGGAGTCCAAAAACAGCATTTGTTGGTTGGTAAACATCAGACCCAGCCCTCTGGCAACACTATATGTAGCTAGGGTAGTGATAAAAGGTACCATTTTCAACTTTGCCACAAAAAATCCATTAATCGCTCCAATGAGCAGACCGCTTAAGATCGCTCCTACAAAGCAGGCGGGCAAAGACATGCCTAAATTGTTTAATAGAGTGGTTCCCACCACCGCTGAAAAATACATATTCGCAGATACGGATATATCAATTCCTGCCGTAATTAACACAAAAAACATGCCAACCACTGCAATTCCCAATGTTGAAGAAAGCCTCAATACATTAATGGCATTACTAAACGTCAGAAAATTTTTGGATTGAATTGTAAAATACACCAGAAGGATGATAAAAATCACATATAAACCGTAGGTACAGAATAAATCCACCAGCTTCCTTTGAAAATTATTACTCTTACTTGTCTGAGATGTCCGTGCCATTACTTCCCACCCCCTATTGCAGCCTTCATGATGCGTTCCTGCACGAACTCGCCTGTTTGAAGCTCCCCGGTAAGTACATTATGACTCATCACGAGGATTCGGTCGCACATTCCCATCAGTTCCTCCATCTCCGAAGAAACAATCAAAACCGTGGATTTATTCTTTGCCAAATCATTAATTATGCTGTAAATCTCATATTTTGCACCCACATCAACACCCCTGGTTGGCTCATCCAGCAGAAAAATCTGAGGCTTTCTCAGCACCCATTTTCCAAACACTACTTTCTGCTGATTTCCTCCAGACAGACTGCCTGCATTTACTTCAATATCT
>NZ_JAWYAJ010000065.1:957-16930 GCF_034124845.1 Robinsoniella sp. | reverse complement strand
GTATAAAGTTGTTCTTTTGGTAATGGCATTGTAACACATCCTTTCATAGTGTGAGCATATGACGCTTATATCCGGTTCAACGTAATTCGTATTATCCGCATTGAGAAATACGGCAAATGGGGCAGGATATACTTCACAAGGGCCTTTGTTACTATCAATATAGTTGGCAATGGATTGATTTAATTTGCTGATGATCCGCTGATGCTGCCTACTGGGTGGAGCCATATAATATATCTGACCGTCAATCAGTTCCGCCCTGGTACCTTCAGGCAAATTGTAGATATCATCAATGGTATAAAGTTGTTCTTTTGGTAATGGCATTGTAACACATCCTTTCATAGTGTGAGTATTGACCGTAATGGTTATTGATATTCGGAGATTATGGAGTCCCTAAAAGGTGGGAATCAAATGACCGGCTATTTATTCTTTGTCCGGTACGTACTCCATCAGATCACCGGGTTGACAATTAAGTGCTTCACATAAAGCAGCAATTGCACTTGTTGTTATTCCTCTTCCTTTGCGAATATTTTGTAATGTGCCCTCTGAGATTATTTTTTCTTTGCGAATGCGATATGTCGTAAGTCCTTTTTGTTCCATTAAAACAAGTAGCTTGTCGTATGCTATATGTCCCATTGCATTTTCCTCCTTGAAAATATATGAAGAATATTCTTTCATAGTTATGATAACATTTATATACACTAAAAACAATGTACAATATGCACAAGGATATACTCTGAAATATGTGTATAATGTCAATGGATTATACACTGAAATAGATGTATAATGGGGTACATAAGATACAGACAAGGCAAACGAACATCCCGAAAAGATGTAAAGCCAGGAACCATATACTGATGACCACAGCGGAATAGTTCAGAAGATGATCTGACCGGATGCCAGTCTTGATAATGAGAGGAGAACACACAATGTCAGAAAGAATGATTTTAAACAGGATTAAGAAGTTAATGGAATTGGAAGAGCAAATGAAGTCTTTACAGCAGCAGGCAGACAAATTGAAAGAAGAGATCAAGGCAGATATGGAAGTCAAGAAACAGGAAGAAATAAAGGCAGGAAACCATGTTGTCCGGTTTAAGACCATCGTAACCAATAGATTGGATAGTAAAGCGTTGCAATCGAGTCTGCCAGATGTGTATAAGCAGTTCGTAAAGCAGACAGAGAGCAGACGCTTCACAGTAGCCTAAAAAAATAGCCCTAACCTGATAGCCGTCAGGAAAGGGCTGCATAGCCGGGATTGCGCTATACATATGAACATTTAAATTATAGCATAATCCCGGCAGAAATTAAAAGGGGTAAATAATAAAATGAGTGAAAATATTTTACAGGCTTTATATGATGATTATACCGATTCATATCAGGGAAAAAGTCTCTTTGAATTTAATCAGATACATGTTGAATCAATCAAGAATACTGGTAAAAAGGTATACAGCATGAAAATCTTTGATTATGACTGTGCTATGGAATATGCAGCAGGGCAAATTGAAAAGGAATCTTTTTTTCGTGGCATGTTGTGTATGTATGAATTTTTAACGGGCAAAGAGTGTATCAGGGAGGTTGTGGCGGTATGAATCTCATAGAAAAGATCAAAACAGAGCAGGTAAAAATAGATTGTCGTTACGATATCAACGCAGTTCAGATGCGAGAAATTAAAGAAGAGTCAACCGGTCTATGTGATGCGATAAGCTATGCTTTTGCTTATGGATACATGCAGGGACAGAAAGCAGAGCGAAGCCACCGTAAGAATATAACAAAGCCTGTACATAAGAATGATTTCCGTAGAGCCATAGCGGCCAATGCGGATAAGATCAAAAGCATTTCCCACCTGAGAACACTTTACCGGTTGTCGGAAGATTTCGTAAATGATGATGCGATCAATCGGAATAGCTTTTATAAATGGGCGATTGTTCACAATCTGACAAGCGGCAAATTATCGGAGAATGAGATGGAACTTATATATCGGATAATTGATAGTCTTACTATGTCTAATCCAGATACGGCAGGAGGTGAGAGTTAATGTCTGAAAACAGATATCCTGCTGCCAGTTGCATGTCAGAGGAAGATGTGTAATTGACATATAATTATGTCATGGGTAAGGCTTGATCTATATAATTCATATACCGGGTAAGGCATAGTCCTACCCGGATAAATGAGTGTAGGTATCATAAAACAATATGCAGTAACTACAAAAAGGAAGTGAAGCAATGTATTGTGTCATTCAGGAAATCAAAACAAAGAAGGAAGATAAAAACGGGAAATATAAAGAATTGCGATCAGACTATATACAATGTACTTACAATGGAGAGGATCATAGTTATTATGCTCATAGTTATGGTGGTGAATGCTTTAAACGTCCTGTAAGGAAAGCATACCGGATCAGCATACATGAAAGCTACCGGGAGAATGGAAAGGTCAAAAAGCGGCAGTTTGTCATCTGTACGGCAAGGTATTATGAACTGGCAGAAGGATGGGTCTGCCTTTATGACTGGGGCGGCAGAAGGATTGAAAAGCTGAGGAATTAGAAAAATTAGCTAATCTGTTTTGAAAAATACAAAAGTTGAGTGAAAGTTGAGTGCAACCCAATTTTCACTCTTTTTTAATGCAATAAAAAAGCAAGCCCCGAAAGCCTGCAAACCCTTTATTTCCCCCATAAAATGAGGAGTGCCCCGGTGTCTGGTACACCGAGGCTATTATGAAAAAATTTATCTATATGTGTAATGAAAACATTACGCTATAAACCGGAAGTTATCTCTTTTGGAGATGTTTAAAGTATAACAATGAATTGTGAACGAAGTATGAACACTACGTGAATTTATTGTAAAAAATAACGAAAAACAGGTTCTTGAAGAACCTGTTTTAGTGAATTACGACAAATCACCGCGTTAAATTGATGTAATATAAAAGTCAAAATGACAGATAGTTTGCCGATTATAATTTAATTTTAGCGAAAAGAGATCCCAGATTAGTAGAAACACTTTCTGTTTCAGGAAGGTCGAAGGTTTCTTCTGTCACTTCTTCTGCGGCAACATCGTTCAATGCTTTCATGCTAAGGCTGAGTTTTCCATCTTTAATATTAATCACTTTAACCTTTACCTGATCGCCAACAGCAAGAACCGCTGCAGGAGTTTTAATTCTTTTTTCACAGATTTGTGAAATATGTACAAGTCCGGACAGTCCGTTGCCAATATTGATAAATGCACCGTAAGGCTGAATGGATTCAACGGTGCCTTCCGTTACAAGCCCAACTTCTACATTGGATACTTTTGCTTTTCTGTCTTCATTTGCTTTTTCTCTTAAGATTTCTCTTGCAGATAATACCAGCTTATTATCTTCTTCGTCAACATTAATAACACGAACCTGGATTTCCTGTCCCAGCCATTCGTTTAAATCTTCCACATAATTTAAAGAAAGCTTGGAAGCGGGAATAAATCCGCGGATACCTTCTACATATGCAATGACACCGGCATTGACAACGCCGCCGATTTTTACGGTCAGGTTAGTCTGATTGTCTTTCAGTTCTTTTAATTTATCCCACGCCAGCACTTCATTTGCATCCTTGCTGGAGAGCATGATCTGTCCCTGTCCGCCGTCTCTTCTGACAACAGTTGCGGAGATTTCATCACCAATATGAACAGATTCCTTAAGACAGCAGTTCGGGTCTGCACTGTAATCTTCCAGTCGGATCACTCCTTCGGTATAATACTTAAGGTCCAATGTGATCTCGGTTTCTGTAACCCCGATTACAGTACCGGTCAGGATATCGCCTTCGTGGATTTGTTTCAGAGAAGCGGTTAACTCTTTTTCGTAATCAGCCATGCTTTCTGTAACAGTCTCAACTTCAGCAGCTTCGGTGATGGTTTCAGCAGTTTCTGGTGTAGCAGTTGTTTCGTTTAAAATTTCTTCTGACATATGATCCTCCTTATTTCCCACTATAGAATGATAAAACTATAACATTTTTGCATAAAAAAATCAACAGAAATGCCTTAAAATGGGCAGAATAGGCAATACAGTGTTTGAAAAGCAAAAAAAAGTATGATATGATGAAAGTCGGATAACAGCAAGAATTTCGTTAAAAATAGTAAGTGAAACAGATTGTAAAGGAATTCATGCACAGCTGCCTGAAAACAATTTAAAACATGCATGAAGATGCATAGAATTGGGGTCAATGGTGCATTGATACAACATGAGGATATGAAAAGTTTATTAAAATGAGGTATTGAGAATTGAGAACATTAATCGGAAAGGAAAACGATGAGATGCAGGATACAATGAAGAAAAAAGTATATATCATCGGTCACAAGAACCCGGATACAGATTCTATCTGCTCTGCAATCGCTTACGCAGATGTAAAGAATAAAATAGGTGATGCTATCTATGTTCCCAAAAGAGCAGGACAGATCAGCGAGGAAACACAGTTTGTATTAGACCGCTTTGGAATGAAGCCTCCAGGTTACGTCCCAAATGTGGGAACCAGAGTGAAAGATATGGATATCCGCAGGATACCCGGTGTCAGCCACAGCATTTCGCTGAAGAAGGCGTGGACGCTGATGAAAGATGAAAATGTAAATACGCTGCCCATTACAAAGGACAACAATATTCTGGAGGGTTTAATCACCATCAGTGATATTGCACAGTCTTATATGGATATATTGGATAATGAAATTCTGTCTACCGCCAGAACTCAATACAGCAATATTCTGGAGACGCTGGAAGGTAATATGGTGGTAGGAAATGAACATGCTTATTTTGTAAAAGGCAAAGTGGTTGTAGCGGCTGCCAATCCCGATCTGATGGAAAACTATATCGGAGAGGATGACCTGGTCATTTTGGGTAACCGGTATGAATCCCAGCTGTGTGCAATTGAAATGAATGCCAGCTGCATCATTGTCTGTGAGGGAGCCCCGGTATCCAGGACGATTCAGCATCTGGCTCATGAAAAGGCCTGCTCGATTATCAGCACGCCTCATGACACCTATACAGTAGCCAGACTGATCAATCAGAGTATGCCTGTAAAATTTTTCATGAAGAAAAATGGACTTTTGACCTTCGAACTGGATGATTTTACCGATAGTATTAAGGATACCATGGCAAAAAAGAGATACCGTGATTTCCCGGTGCTGGATAAGCACGGCTCCTATGTGGGGATGATTTCCAGGCGGAATCTGCTGGGTATGAAACGCAACAGATTGATTCTGGTGGATCATAATGAAGCTTCCCAGGCGGTAGATAACATTGAAAGCGCAGAGATTCTGGAGATAATTGATCATCACAGACTGGGTTCGTTGGAGACGATGGCACCTGTATTCTTCCGAAACCAGCCGGTTGGCTGTACGGCGACCATTATTTATCAAATCTATCAGGAAAAGGGAATTGAGATTCCTTCTAATATAGCAGGACTTTTGTGTTCTGCAATTATTTCGGATACTTTGATGTTCCGTTCCCCCACCTGTACGGCAGTGGACCGGGATGCGGCACAGAAGCTGGCACAGATTGCGGGAATTGAAATCGAAGCGTATGCATCTGAAATGTTTGCAGCAGGAAGTAATCTGAAGAAAAAGTCTCCGGAAGAAATTTTCTATCAGGATTTTAAGAAATTTGAACTTAACCAGGCGAATTTCGGAGTTGGACAGATTAATTCCATGAATGCATCTGAGTTAAAGGATATAAAAGGCAGATTAATCCCGTATTTGGAAAAAGCCCTGGGGCAGCATGGAGAGACAATGCTGTTTTTCATGCTTACAGATATCATGAATGAGTCTACAGAGCTGCTATGCTTTGGCGGAGATTCGGAGGAACTGGTAAGAGAGGCATTTCACCAGCAGCCCGAGGATCATTCCGTATATCTTCCCGGCATAGTCTCCAGAAAGAAACAGCTTATTCCTGCATTTATGAATGCATTGCAGCAGTAAAACGGATAAAAGATAAGATAAAATCATTAATAAAGATAAGGAGGATATGCTATGGGTAAACAAACCTGGAAGGCAGGAAATATGATATATCCGCTGCCGGCAGTCATGGTCAGCTGTGCCAGGGAGGGTGAAAAACCGAATATTATTACAGTGGCATGGACGGGTACGGTATGTACGAATCCTCCTATGGTTTATATATCGGTGAAACCGGAGCGGTATTCTTACGATATCATCCGGGAAACGGGTGAATTTGTGATTAACCTCACTACCCGAAAACTGGCGAAAGCAACCGACTTCTGTGGTGTGCGTTCCGGCAGGGACGTAGATAAATTTCAGGAAATGCATCTGACGCCTGAGGCAGCAGAGCAGATCAAAGTCCCTATGATTGGGGAGTGTCCGGTGAATATTGAATGCCGGGTAAAAGAAATTAATAAACTGGGGTCACATCACATGTTTCTTGCGGATGTACTTGCAGTACACGTAGATGAGGCTTATATGAATGAAAACGGTAAATTTGAACTGAATAAAACCGGTTTGCTGGCGTATTCCCATGGAGAATATCTGGGATTGGGTGAGCATTTGGGGACATTTGGCTATTCCGTAAAGAAGAAAAAGAAAAAACGAAGATAACAATGTTATAAAATATAAATTCTCCACATAAGTGTCCTGCATTGTGCATTTTCATCTAGGGATCCATCGGCTATAATGAACTACACAATTCAAGTTAAAGGAGAAACAAACATAAAACATGTTCCAAATGTGACACACTGTTGTCTCATTACCTGTGATATGATATTTTAAAATAATGAAAGGAGTTATTTTATAATGTCTAAAGCAGTCTTTTATTGTTCTTTTAAGCTTAAAAAAGGAGCCTCTGTGCCGGATTTTCTACTGGCAGCAGAAAAATTAAATAATGAGTACATTTCAAAACAGGAGGGGTATATCTCCTGGAAACAACTTAGAGATGATGATACCTGGGTGGATATCATAACTTTTGAAACAATGGAAGCCGTTAAGAGGTTTGAGTCTGATTCTGGTAATGCAGGTGAATTAGCTAAGAAGTTTTATTCATTCATTAACTGTAATAGTTGTAAAGTGAATTATTATTCAATTGAAAGAAGTTATGGAAAATTATAATATGAAATGATGATTTGCTGCCTTGCAGGATGCGAAGCAGTCTGAGGGAACCGCTGAAATTGCGGCTCCCTCTTTTAATGGTTCAGATTATTTCATCAGCTGTTATCCAAATCTTCCTTTGGAGGCAGCATACTGGCACGGGTGACAGCGCTGCTGCCAAATTTCAGCCGGATGGAATCCAGTGCCTGATCCAGTTTCTTCTGTTTTGCGTTATCAGAAGCGGGCAAATCAAAGAGACTGAGCTGTACCGGCGTATCGTCAGGAACAAGTTTTGAGCAGCGTATGCCCAGAAGGCGTATGGGAGTCTGATCCCACAGGGTATCAAACAGCTGGCAGGAAGCGCGGTAGACCGCCTTTTCTGTATTGGACGGAGTCAGCAGCTGCATCTGATGGGAGGATACGGTAAAGGTACTGTATTTAATTTCCACGCAGACATTTCCGGCGAGCTGCCCTGCCTTTCGCAGGCGTCCTGAGACACTTGAAGCAAGCTTCAGTAAAACTGCTTTTGCATCTGTCGCGGTAGTGACATCAGCAGACAGCGTGGTGGAATTCCCGATGCCCTTTGCCTTTTCCGGAGTAGAGACCAGAGGCGTGCTGTCAATACCGTTTGCATATTCCCAGAGCATTTTTCCATGACTTTTTAAATGAGGTGTCAGAAGCCCCGGATCGGTCAATGCCAGATCTCCAATTGTGTAAATGCCCAGCTTCTGAAGCGTTGTTACAGAAGCCTTGCCAGCCATATATAATTCGGCAACGGGCAGAGGCCACATCTTGGTCTGTATTTCTGTGGGGAAAAGAGTATGAACCTTTCCTGGTTTTTCAAAGTCAGAAGCCATTTTAGCCAAAAGCTTATTGGAGGAAATTCCAATATTAACCGTGAAACCAAACTTATCATAGATTGTGTCTTTGATTTGAGTAGCAGCGCTTACCGGAGATTCATAGAGATGGGAGATACCGGTAAAGTCGATATAGCATTCATCCACACTGACCTGTTCGATGTCCGGCGTAAGCTGCTTTAAGAAATCCATCAGACGGTGGCTGTATTCAGAATAAAGACGGTGGTTTGGCGGCTGAATGAGCAGATCCGGACATTTTTTAAGTGCTGCGGCTATAGGCTCACCGGTATGAATATGGTAAGCCTTTGCCGGAATGGATTTTGCAAGTACAACGCCATGGCGGCTTGAACGGTCGCCTCCTATGATAGAAGGAATTAACCGAAGGTCAATTCCCTCCGGGTCCTTTAAATTTTCCACAGAAGTCCAGCTTAAATACGCGGAATTAACGTCTATATGGAAGATAATACGGTTCATTTGCTCACGGCCTTTCACGATCAATATAATAGAGACAGGTTATTTATATCATATTATACTAGAACGTCCGTTCCTTCGCAAGGGAAGATTGTGCAGATATGCGTCCTTAACCAGCTTCACGCTTTAGCGTCTGCTATATTTTTCATAAAATTCCTGATACCACAGGCAGGCATCCACCGGAGTATTTGGCGGGATATGATTACCGACTGCAAGGAAATAACCCGGGCAGTCACGACCAAGAGCGATGCAGCGTTTTACTTCATTTTCAATGTATTCTTTATCGTTATATAAGAGTGCATGGGTATCTGCATTGCCCACAATTACATGGCTTTTGCCGTACTTTTCACAGATATAGGACATATCGGTACAGGGTTCCATGACAAATCCATGAATGCCAAGATCTGCAATGTCATCAATAAACGGTGTGAAATTACCGTCGGAGGTAAAGAGTACTTTTTTGCCGCTGTCTAACAGCGGTGCCAGCAGTTTTTTATGGTTTGGAAATAGATAAGTCCGGTAAAAATCGGGTGATAGAAAGGCTCCGGAACCCCAGACAATATCATCGTGGACCATGATTATATCTGATTTGCATTTTGCAAGAGCCTCGAAATACTGCAGGTTCCAGGTTACATAGCGGTTTATAAACTCTCCAAATTCCCGGGAGTCCACGCCGGCTGCCAGCAGCAGCATATCCCATCCCAATATTTCAATGATTCCGGACATACAGGTCGTGTACATACCAGTCATATTTACCGTATCGGGATGTTCCAGGCACATTTTATCATAGTCATCCTGAAAATCCTGAAGCAGATCCTGGCGGTTACGTCTGCCGTAGACCTTGTCAAAATCAAAGTCAAATACATCCTCAGGTTCTTCAATAAAATTCTTTACTTCATTAGAGTAGTCCACAGCATCAGCCTGATAGGAGGCATGGCCCATTTTTGTCTTCTGCTCTCCGAATATTTCACCAAAGGGGAGGATATTCCAGAACATGCCGTAATCCCATGCTTTTATAAATTCCCGAGACGCATTTGTCTGTTCGTTGGCAGTACTTTTTGAAGATGCCGGAATACCTGTAACTTTTTGTACCAGATCCCAGTGGAAATGAGCGGAATATTCCGTGCGGGGAATCTTGTCAGGCATTTCCAGATTAAGTGCGCTTAAACCATTTTGTAGTGACATATGGCAGTTTCCTTTCTTTTTTCGTTATTATATGTTAAAATTATTATATAAAAAGGTACGTGGAATGTACATGAAGATAACAGGAAGAAAGATGGATATTTTTGCGATGGAAGATAAAAAGTATCGAATGATAGATGAAGAATTTAATGGACTACAGATTAGAATTTTGGAACACGGTTTGCTGTATGGGGATACGAAGTGGAATTACAGGGATGTGGTTTCTCCTTTTAACCGGCTGTATTTTCTAATAAAGGGAGAAGGATATATAGAAAATGAGGAATTTCATCATAATTTAATTCCCGGGAATGTATATTTGATTCCGGCAGGGACAAAGTATAATTATATAGGAAAGAGTGCGTTTATAAAATTATATTTTCATTTTGAATTGCAGCGGCTTCCGGGAATTGATGTATTCCAGAGTTTGGAAAGGGCAATGTCCATGCCCTGTTCCGTGGAGCAGACAGAAAGGTTGATTTCTTATTTAGAAAGCGGTACCCTGGGGGATCAGTTGTTTTTTAAAGGGGCATTGAATAAAATTCTGGGACAATTCTATCTGAAAATGAAAGAAGAAGGAGTGGCGCAGATGGATTTAAGCGGATATTACAGGCAAAAAGAAAGTCTGTATTATATAGAAAAGAATCTGTCTGCCCAGCTTAAGATCGAAAATATGGCGAAAGAAATGCATGTGTCCTATTATTCACTTTCCAGAAATTTTAAACGGGACACGGGAATCGGCATTAAAGAATACCTGGAAGAAATGCTGCTTAAGAAAGCAAAACACCTGTTACTTACCACCGACCTTCAGCTTCAGGAGATTGCAAATGAGCTTCAGTTTTGTGATCCTTTTTACTTCTCCAGGTTTTTTCGTAAATATGAGAATGTCTCGCCCAGGGAGTACCGGAAAAAGAGATTGAATGGATAGATCAGGAAATGTGTGAGAAAAATAGTGTTTAGTGGCTTGCACACCAGCCAGGAATAGGCTATACTAGAAAAATAGTGAGAAAGAATAAAGAACAAAGGAGTTCGAACAATGGAATTGGTAACAGTTAGAGAGATTTATAAAGAAAGAGAAAAATATTTAAACCAGGAAATTCGCGTTGGCGGATGGATTAGAAGCATACGTGATTCAAAGACTTTTGGTTTTATCGTTCTGCATGACGGAACTTTCTTTGAGACACTTCAGATTGTATATCATGATAAAATGGAAAACTTTCAGGAAATCTCCAAGTTAAATGTAGGCGCGGCAGTGATTGTAAAGGGAACACTGGTTGCGACGCCTCAGGCAAAACAGCCATTCGAAATTCAGGCAGAGGAGATTACGGTGGAAGGTACTTCTACATCGGATTATCCCCTTCAGAAGAAGAGACACAGCTTTGAATATTTGAGAACGATTTCCCACTTAAGGCCCAGAACCAATGCATTCCAGGCTGTATTTCGCGTGCGTTCCCTGATCGCATATGCAATTCACCAGTTTTTCCAGGAGAGAGACTTTGTATATGTTCATACACCATTGATTACCGGAAGTGACTGTGAAGGAGCAGGTGAAATGTTCCGTGTTACTACACTGGATCTGGAGAATATTCCGAAAACAGAAGATGGAGCAATTGACTACACCCAGGATTTCTTTGGAAAAGAGACAAGCCTGACTGTCAGCGGCCAGCTGAACGGTGAGACTTATGCACAGGCATTCCGCAACATTTATACATTTGGTCCCACATTCCGTGCAGAAAATTCCAACACTACCAGACATGCGGCAGAGTTCTGGATGATTGAACCGGAAATAGCATTTGCAGATCTTCAGGACAATATGATGCTTGCTGAGTCTATGCTGAAATATGTGATCAATTATGTTCTGGAACATGCTCCGGAAGAAATGGAATTCTTCAATTCTTTTGTGGACAAGGGTCTGCTAGACCGGTTGAAAAGCGTGGCAGCTTCTGATTTTGCCCATGTTACTTATACGGAAGCAGTGGAGATCCTGGAAAAGAATAATGATAAATTTGATTATAAAGTATTCTGGGGATGTGACCTTCAGACCGAGCATGAACGCTATCTGACGGAAGAGATCTATAAGTGCCCGGTATTTGTAACGGATTACCCAAAAGAGATCAAAGCATTCTATATGAAACTGAATGAAGACGGCAAAACTGTTGCCGCAATGGATTGTCTGGTGCCAGGAATCGGTGAGATCATCGGCGGCAGCCAGAGGGAAGATGACTATGACAAACTGTTGAACCGCATGAATGAACTGGGATTAAAAGAAGAGGATTACGGATTCTATATGGATCTTCGTAAATACGGTTCTACCAGACATGCAGGATTCGGACTTGGTTTTGAACGCTGCGTAATGTACCTGACCGGAATGTCAAATATCCGTGATGTAGTTCCGTTCCCAAGAACAGTAGGTAACTGCGATTTATAGGAGGAATATAGATGGGGAGCAAGATATTAATTGTCGATGACGAAAGGGAGATTGCAGATGTAGTGGAGCTATATCTGAAAAATGAAAATTATGATGTAGTAAAATGCTATAATGGCACAGACGCATTGGAATGCATAAAAAATGAGAAGCTGGACATGGCACTGTTAGATGTCATGCTTCCGGATATAGACGGCTTTACGATTCTGCAGAGAATAAGGGAAGAGCATACATTTCCGGTGATTATGCTGACTGCTAAAACGGAGTATATGGATAAAATCAACGGACTTACTTTAGGGGCGGATGATTATATTGCAAAGCCGTTTAACCCGCTGGAATTAATCGCCAGAGTAAAAGCACAGCTTCGCCGTTTTACCAAGTATAACGAGGGAAGCAAGTCTCAGGAAGATATTATTGATTTTGCTGGCCTGGTGCTTAACCGAAGCACACATGAATGTACCTACAATGAAAGAGAGCTGACACTCACGCCAATCGAATTTGATATTCTTTGGATTTTATGTGAAAACAGAGGACAGGTTATCAGTTCGGAGCAGCTTTTTGAACAGGTATGGAAAGAGAAGTATTACAAGAACAGCAACAATACTGTAATGGTGCATATTCGTCATTTACGTGAGAAAATGAGCGGACCTACCGGCAAGACGGAATTTATCAAAACCGTTTGGGGAGTTGGTTATAAAGTTGAAAAATAATTATGGAAAACTAAAGAGAACAATATTGCTGAGGGCGGTCCTGGTTGCTGCCCTGGCTTTAGTGGTTGGAATTGTCATAGTGAAATTTCTCATAGACGGGTTATTTCAAAGCAGCTTTGCCAGCCTTTTTATCAACTTCATGATGAAATTCAATATGGATTATGATACGGCGAATGAAATGTATGGAAAAATTTTTATGGATAATAAAGAAATTTTTCTGACTACCGGCTTTATCATTTTATTTCTTGTGTTCTTCTATATGGCTGTTTCCAAACTTACCGGCTATATGGACGATATCGGCAGGGAAATCGATATGATTCTGACTGATGAGGATGCACCGATTAATCTGGTGCCGGAGCTGGCACCGATTTCAGAGAAACTGAACACTTTAAAACTGACATTGAAAAAAAGAGAGTACGCAGCG
The DNA here is from genome assembly GCF_034124845.1 of Robinsoniella sp. Taxonomy (NCBI): domain Bacteria; kingdom Bacillati; phylum Bacillota; class Clostridia; order Lachnospirales; family Lachnospiraceae; genus Robinsoniella; species Robinsoniella sp. The sequence continues at coordinate 3,824 of NZ_JAWYAJ010000065.1, read as the reverse complement.
ATTGAAAGTGAACAGCGTAAGAATGACCTTGTGGTCTATCTGGCACACGACCTGAAAACGCCGCTGACCTCCATTATTGCATACTTAACAATGCTGGATGAACAGCCGAATATGCCTGATGAGGAGCGTTTAAAATATACACATATTACGCTGGAAAAGGCGACCAGGCTGGGCGAATTAATCAGCGAATTTTTTGAAATTACACGTTTCAACCTGCAGGACATTGTCCTGGAGAAGGAGAAATTGAATTTGTCTATGATGTTAGAACAGCTTGCAGATGAAAGCTATGGCGTTTTAGCGGATAAGGATCTGACTTGTTCCATCAGGACAGATGAAGAGCTGGTAGTGGACGGGGATCCCGACAAACTGGCGAGAGTATTTGACAACCTACTCAGAAATGCAATTGCCTATAGTTATCCACGAACGGATATTAATATAGAAGCATTTCTTCAGAATGAGTATATTATTATTAATTTTCGGAATCAGGGCCCCCAGATTCCTCCTCAGAAGTTAAAATCCATCTTTGAAAAGTTTTACCGGGTAGATAATGCGCGTTCCAGCCAGACAGGCGGAGCGGGGCTGGGATTGTCCATTGCCAAGGAAATTGTGGAATTGCATGGTGGTACCATAGAAGCATTCAGTGATGCGCATTACACGACGTTTATTGTGCATCTGCCGGTTTACCGTGATCGGATGGCAAAGAGACGCCGCGTGCGCGGGAAGGCAGGGACAAAAAATATATGACAGAAAACAGAGACAGTAAAGGCAAAAAAAGAAAACGGACAGCAGGTGATGTGATACGTGTCATAGCTTTGCTGATTGCGATTGGAGTATTTGTATATTCCGGTTATCGCCTTTTGACCATTTATCTTGAGTATAAAGCAGGAACCGATGAATATTCTTCACTGGAGGGGTTTGCAAATATTTCCGGAAATATTTCAGACTCCGGAGCAGAGTCTGAAGGAGCCGGTGTGCGGGTGGAAACCAATGAGCAGGGTGAAACAGAACGCTACATGGAAAGCCCGGTTGACTTTGCCGGATTAAAAGCAATTAATAAAGATGTAATCGGGTGGTTGAATGTGGAAGCACTGGATATCAGCTATCCCATGGTCCGGGGAACGGATAATGACTACTATCTGCACCGGACATTTAAGAAGGAAGATAACTTTGCGGGTTCTATATTTATGGACTATCTGAATAATCCGAACCTTAAGGACCAGAATACCATCATCTATGGACACAATATGAAAAATGGCTCTATGTTTGGTACATTAAAGCAGTTCCGTGAAGATGGCGTGTTTGAAAAGAGCCGTTATTTCTGGATCTATACACCAACCATGAATTATAAGTATGAGATCTTTTCCTGTCATGAAGTGGGAGCTGTGAGCAATACCTATCAGATCTCGTTTGCGAAAGATAAAGATTTCCAGGATTATCTGGATGAAGCTGTGGAGCATTCGGTTGTGAAGGGCACAGCTAAGGTTACCTCGAAGGACCGTATTGTAACACTTTCCACCTGTACCGGAAATGAGGCAACCAGATTTGTCGTGCAGGGAGTTCTCGTGGATTCCATTAAAGTAAAATAGGATCAGCTCAGGGTAAAAAGCGAGTGCTTTGGAAACAATATGTGAAGGAGGAATGGAAATGGATAAAACAGAACAACTAAAAGAAATGCTTGCAAACAGCACAAACGTTGTGTTTTTCGGTGGAGCGGGAGTGTCTACAGAGAGCGGGATTCCTGATTTTCGAAGTGTAGACGGGCTGTATAATCAGGAATATGACTATCCTCCGGAAACTATATTAAGCCATACTTTTTTCATGGGGGATCCAAAAGAATTCTATCGTTTTTACCAAAATAAAATGCTCTGTCTGGACGCAAAACCAAATGCAGCCCACCGGAAACTGGCTCAGTGGGAAGCGGAAGGAAAGCTAAAGGCAGTCATAACCCAGAACATAGATGGTCTGCATCAAATGGCTGGCAGCAAGGAAGTACTGGAACTTCATGGCAGCGTTCACAGGAACTACTGCATGAAGTGCGGGAAGCATTATGAAGCCAGATATATGCTGGAAGCAACAGGTGTTCCTGTCTGTGAATGCGGCGGTATTATCAAACCGGACGTGGTATTATATGAAGAAGGACTGGATAATCAGATCATGTCCAGGGCAATCGCGCATATAGCCAAAGCGGATGTCCTGATCGTAGGCGGTACATCTCTGGCAGTATACCCGGCAGCCGGCCTGATCGATTACTACAGAGGGAATAAACTGGTTTTAGTAAATAAAACCACTACACCAATGGATCATAATGCGGACTTACTGGTGCAGGGAAGCATCGGAGAAATATTTGCAGGGATATAAGGAGGCAGAAGTATGGTTTATGAAGTTGGAGATATCGTAAAATTAAAAAAGCAGCACCCCTGTGGCAGCAATGACTGGGAAATCCTTCGTGTAGGTGCTGATTTCCGGCTTAAGTGCATGGGATGCGGACACCAGATTATGATTGCCAGGAAGCTGGTTGAGAAGAATACGAAGGGGCTGCAGAAAAAAACAGAAGGTTAGAGCGAACACTTTATATATGTTCCGTCCCTTTCTCTTTCCGAGATTGCACTCGTTGATACAATGCTTGTTTTCTCGGAAAGATGGGAGTAGGAAAATACATTTCTCTAAGCTGTACCATTCTTAATCAAAATTAGATTGTAAAATAATTATAAATATGTTATAATACTCATATTAAAGTTCTGGCGTCAAAAAAATCTTATTCTATATCAGAAAAACTAATCCAATATAACGTAATAGAAAATTTCATATAAGCATCCAAATGGTATCTCTTTAGAATTAAAATGATTATTTGTTTTTTCTAAAGAGTA
>NZ_JAWYAJ010000065.1:0-947 GCF_034124845.1 Robinsoniella sp. | reverse complement strand
AAGAGTAGAGCCTTAGTTAGATTCTAATTAATTTCTGAAGATACATAGAATAAGAACAATTTCATAAAAAGTCACTTCTAAAATTCAAATCTCAATGTTTGCTGCGTTTAAGCAAACTATTTCTATATTAAAAAAGGAGAATCTATGTATCAGGAAAAGCCTGTAAAACCACTTAAAGATTTAAATCTCCTGGATCGGTTTCTGTTTGCAGAAGCTATGGAGGATACCGTTGTTTGTACTAATATGTTAGAAATTATTTTAGGGAGCAACAATATTTCATTTTTAGATAAGATACAGACAGAAAAAGAATTGCGTACATCACCTTTACTGAGATCCGTGAGGGTAGATGTGTGGGCAATGGATGAGCAAGGAACTATTTATAATTCAGAAATGCAGGGATATAAACGTGGAAACCTGAGAAAAAGAAGCCGTTACTACCAGGCGTTGATAATAAAGAAGACATAAGTCAGGAACTTGTTGAATTATTAGGATACATAGAGCATTCAACAGATACCTTTGCACAGAAGTGCACCAGCAGTAAAGTCAGGGAAATTCACGAACATATCTGCAGAATAAAAATGAGTGAAAAGATTGGGGTGAAATATATGAATGCCTGGGAAGAAAAAATTATTATAAGAGAAGAGGGGAAAGCAGAAGGAATTACAGAGGTTATTATAGATCTCCTCCGGGATTATGGTGATATTCCTCAAGACCTAAGGGAAAAAATAAAGACGGAGGATAATATTAACGTTTTAAAGGAATGGTTGAAAAAAACAATAAAAACAGGTTCCATGGAACAATTTCAGAAAGCAATACAAAGCTAATAAACTTTACAATTATAACAGTAAGAAGTAAAAAACAGAGCGTGAGATTCCTCACGCTCTGTCTTATAAGGTGCGCCCGGCGGGCGCACGTTTCAAGGGGTGCAAGTCCCCAATCCGCCCGGT
>NZ_JAWYAJ010000064.1:0-7768 GCF_034124845.1 Robinsoniella sp. | reverse complement strand
AGTCTCCCCAGTATCTCCACATATTCATCTGGGTAAGTTCATATACATCGCCTAAATCTACTTGCAGATAACGGGAAGTATTATCTCCATCCTGACCAAAATCACAATAGTTCGCATCTGATGTAGGTCCGATAATTCCATCAACTGCCATTGTTGTCGGTCTGCCTGAATTCATTTCAGAGTCTGAGTTATCCGCTGTTTTCTTAACGGTTACGGTCTTATTTAAAGCAATATTCGTTGGTTCCGGATAAGCCATTTCAAAGCTGGCATCTGCCCAGTTGCCCCAGTCGTTATATGGTTGCGAAACCATTTTCGCTTCCAGTTTCAGTTCTTTATTTTCAGGGGTTAAAGCAATATTAAACTCCTGGGCATTATTAGACGCATCTACGATTCCGCTGTCAAATACTGCCTCGCCATCCAGATAAATTTTAAACTGCACATCACATCCTTCTTCTCCACCCACATATCCGATTGCAGAATAATCAACTCCTGTCATAGTGTGGAAAGAAGTATAACCCATGTCTTCCAAATCGTACACGATAGAAGAATCTGTCTGAATTCCAATCCCTTTATCAAACGTTTTTTCTGTTCCATCTACTAATAGTTTTATTGGCTCCTGCAAATGGTTCAGGTCTTTTGTTGGTGTTTCTTTTTCTCCTGCAGCACCCACTGCATTTGTTGCACTCTTCCAGTCGATATCAGACAGATAAATTGTTTTTGTCTTTACAACAGTATTTTCCTGGATTCCCTCAACAGTAATTACAAGGTCATCCTGAATATTAGCTATTGTATATACCCCAAGCTCATCTTTTTCCAAAGCTGTGCCGCCGTTTGCCTTTACAACCGGTACGGATTCATCATATGCTTCATCTAAAATCAGCTTAAAGCTGATGGAACCATTATAGTCTACCGTTGTGCTTCCACCATTCTGTATTTCTACACTATATCCCTGGGGATTTTCCGGAAATGTCACTTCATACTGTGCTTTATGTACGCCTTCAACGGTAATGGACTGATTCTCCGTAATATTTTCAATGGTATAAACAGTGTCAACTGCTTCCAGTTCTACCCCATTTGCTTTAACTGCACTGGTTGCACTGTAACCGCTTTCTGTATCAATGAGCACCTGGAAACGGAAGGAACCACCTTCTTCCACTGTGGTAGGATCATTTTCAAATGGGATAACCTGATATCCGCTGCCCGTTGGAATCGTTACAGTATATGTGCCTGCTTCCGGGTTGCCTGAATCCGCTGTTCCCCAAACCTGCACTTCATTGATGTGGTTTGTAGTACCGCTCATACTGCCAAATACATATACACGTACTGCCTGTGCCTTTGTGCCGTCTGGTACAGTAAATTCATGTCCTGATGCAGTTTCAGCGTATCGGTCATCCCTTCCCCCTCCAAATCCATGCACATTTGACTTGTCAGAGTTATATATAACTGCTGCATCCGTAAAATCACCACTCTCAGACGTAGTAATTACTGTTGCATCGTAAGTTCTTCCGTCTTTCCAGTATCTCCACATATTTACTCTGCTTAAATCATACAGACCTCCGAGGTCTATCTGCAGATACATAGCTGTTTTATCCCCATCTTTTCCAAGCTCACAATAGTTGGCCTCTCCAGTAGCATCAATAATACCATCTACTGCCATTGCAGCCGGTCTGTCGGGATTGCGATAATCATCCGGCAGATCAGTACCATCACTTTTATGTAATGAAACTGATTTTCCCAGAGCTGCATTTTCTTCTGATACAGCAGCCTGTACATCAATCGGAATCTGCACTGCCGTTAATATCATACACAAAGTCAGAATCCACGCCATAATACGCTTCATTGATATTAATTTCTTACTTTTCATTTTGTTACCTCCCAATCTTTTTCATTTTTACGGGTTGTCGCGTTAATGTCAGACACCTCCCTTTGCTTTTATCTTCTGTAAAATTTTTCCGCACTACCCTATGTCAAAATCCTATCATGCAGCATATTTTCTTACAATAAACAAAGTCATTCATTTCTTACTATTTTTTTACTGCGACACCCGTATATTAAAATAATTATAAAAATATTGCTTATTTTTGACTAATTTCCATAAAAAGGACGGCATTTGGTCAAAAAATCTACAGAGATTTTTATTTCACTTTGATTTTTACAGACTTACTATAACTTCCAAAAACTTTTTCACCTTTATAAGTTTTGTAAGCCTTCACTTTATAAGTATACATTTTTCCTTTCTTTACCTTTTTATCGGTGAACTTCAGTGTCTTGCCATTTACCTGGGCAGCCTTTTCCCACTTCTTTCCGTTTCTCTTCATAACAACATATCCGGATGCTCCTGACACTTTGTTCCAGCTTAATATGATTTTATTTTTTGAAGTCTTTGCCTTTGCAGATACCGTTTGGGGTACAACTTTTTTAGTGGCGGTACTGTATTTACTGTAGATGGTCTTCCCATTTACGATCTTATAAGCTTTGACTTCAAATGTATATTTCGTACCGGGTGTACCTTTTTTATAAGTATAAGTGGTTGTGCCGTTGTTCTTAATGTTCTTCTCCATACTCCATTTTTTGCCGCTTTTTCCCCGGATTAAATAGCCATCCGCATCCGCTACCTTTTTCCATGATAACTTTATTTCTTTGGCTTTATAAGAGACTGCTTTTACAGAGACTTTAGCTGATGCTACTCTCTTGGCAGATTCTGCCGCTATTTTAGCTGCGTCCAGTTTTAAATTCTTCATTGCATTGGTTAATGCTGCCACCTGATCATTTACCTGCTGCTGTGTGGTATCTGTTTTATCTGCTACCGCCTGGGCTTTTCCGATTTCGCTTTGCAGGGCTTTGTATGATTCCTCTGTATAGTTCCCCTGTTTAATCCCTTTCGCCTCAGCTATCTTTGCATATAATACGGTCTTGGATACCACTGCCGGCTTTGGTTTTTCTTTTAAACCAGCTATCGCACTTTCTAACCGGCGTAACTGTTCATTGACCTCCTCCTGTGCCGCATCTGCTTTATCAGATACAGCCTGGGAAGTTGCTATTTCATTTTGCAGGGCTTTGTATGATTCCTCCGTATAATTCCCCTGTTTGATCCCTTTCGCTACTGCGATTTTAGCATTTAACTTCCCTTTATCAACTTTTGGTACTTCTGCCGTATTTGTATCAATTGTCAGATCTACCCAGCCATTACCGGAAACGGTGATCATAGCGGTACCTGCTGCTGCATGATATTCTACAACCGGCTCCTGATACTGGCCTTTTAGACCGTCGGTCACATTTACTTCCGGTTCACCTTTAAGTCCAACCAGTTCAAAAGTAGTATCGCGGAAAGTATTATCATCGGGATTAGGAATATACTCATCCCGGACCCAATCCTGAAGCTTGGTATTGTGATCTGTATCCCAGCGGTCCGTCACTGTGGTTCCGTACCCCTCCCAGATGCTGTCTTTATCAACACGATAATTGTTCAGCTTGATCTGAAGCTCACCCTCCTGATCATCCAGGATTACAAAAGTATGCGGTGTCATGGTTACATCAACAGATTTTTCACCTTCCAGCGGTAGATTTGCATTTTGTGTTCCATCCACATTTACATTACTGTTGTATAGATACCAGGTATCATTTACAAGCTGTCCAAAAGCCGTTCCGGTATACTGTTGCGGATATTTTTCTTCAAAGTATGCTTTTTTCGTATCTTTATTGGCAAGCTGTGCACTGGATTGATTCAATATCTCAATATCCCCGAATACTGCTTTCACTGTTTCTTCATCTACTGCTTCCGGAACAGCCGGTATTAACCCATAACGTCCCGTGGTCTGGGTTGGAAGTGTAGCATCTTCCCAGTTCACACCTTTTTGCAATAAGTTTCCTGCATTCTTTAACGTACTTAATCTGCCATAGAACGCTGTCTTCGTATCTGCTAGCACTTCCTCTTTACTTGGTGCCGGATTTTTGATTGCATATCGCATAAACTCTGCAACTACATTTTCAAAACAAGGTGAATTTTGATTATAAGAACCATATACATACGCCGGATGCTCAAAATTGTAGACACATCCTCCATTTGTATAGATACTCATCATTTCAATACCAAGCAGTGCTTCCGGTTCGGTTGCAACCGGTCTCGCTTCTTCCCCTCCTGGATTATAAGAATACTGGCCATCAAATAATTTGCCAAATCCTTTTTCATACCATTTCCAGGTATCCGCCAGTCCGCCCCACTGTGCACATATTCCGGTCAGCCAGAGTCCCTGCATATAGCTGGCTGTACCTGCATTAGAGTTGGTATTAGCCGGCGTGTTCTTCCAGGTGAAAATAAAATTATTACCGTAGCGCTTCAATGCTGCATTAAACTTCTCATTTGCTATTACATTTTCAATAACACCTTCCTGATGCTCACTCCAGACGAAATAACCGCCGTTTTCAGCTGCTACACGCAGATAATCAGCCCCCATCGTAGCTACCTTGTTGTAGTCAGTCCAATAATTTTCCGTGGACATGATTCCTTTCAATACACTGTGCTGTTTGAACATCTGGTCGATCCATTCCGGATCCAGATTGGCTGTTCCAGTCCAGTAATTCTGCTGGCCTGCTGTTGCTGCCACCATCAACACCGGAATATGATTTTCCTGGGCAATTGCCAGCTGCTGCTCATAAAACGCTTTTGCCGTGTGGGAATCACTTTCATTTAAGCCAATTTTGCCGCCCAGATGAAGTTCAATGACCGCATTGTCTTTTAAATCTTCCGGAACCTGTTTCCATCGGGAAACCAGATCATCGCCCCAGTCCAGAGTGCTTCCCGATTCACTGTAAGACTTTCCGTACAACGGCATGATAAGCAGGGGATTTTCATTATTCACCTCTATTCTTTTTTCTACTTCCGGCCTTGTACCTGTTAATTTGTACATGGCGTCAGCATAATTTGCAGAAGTATACCCAATATCCCAATGGGACTGGCCTTCAGCCAGGGCGGCATACCAGATATGGAAGGTACCGTTTCCTTTTGCTCCACCTGGCTCATACCAGAAAGTAGAACGATAAATCTGTCCTGCGTCCCAGGTTCCGGGCGCCCCTACCGTAATTAAAGCTTTTTCTGATACCGGCTCCCAGTGAATGCCGTCTTTTGATTTGGAGAAGCGCAGGGAAGAGTTATCCGGTCCGCTGCCTGCCGGGAATGCCTGCTGTAATGCCCAATATTCCTGGAATTCCTCTACCCATTGAATATCCTGATGCCATGGATACATCTGCAGCCCGTCTTCATTTACCCCCAGAAAATTTTCAACATATGTCTTATCGGACCAGTTGCTGATACCGTCCAGGGATGTGCGGTACCATACTTTGTTGTTCTGTTTATTCTCATATCCTACATCTCCGGCATCGTTTGCCCACATCTTGTAAATTTTTTCTGTCTTATCATAAACAACAGTCGGAGATAAGTCTGAATACCGTTCCCCTTCCGATGCAATCGCACAGCCATGATCCGTTGGTCCGGTCTGCAGATTACCATTCTCATCTTCGATCCCCCAGTGAACCCCGTCATAAGAAACGCGGTATCTGATCTCCGAACGATGTGTCTTTCCATTTACAGCCTCATCCTGGGCCCATTCCCAGAACATAATCAACCTGTCATTTACCGGATCATATACAATGTCCGTATCACAGTTGTGTTCATTTTGATTTTCAATTTCACTGTCATAACGAGGCTGTACCGGATTCTGCGCAGGAAACTCCCAGTTCACTCCATCATTAGATGCTGCAATACAAGGATTTTCAAAATAAGAACTTCCCGGTTTATTCGGGGTATATGCCATCCAATATTTATATCCGTTCCATGGCTCATCAAATACAGTAACATCCGGATGGGTTACCTGGCCATTCGTCCCCGGCCCCTGCAGCTTCAGCGGATTTACTGCATTTGGAAAGATCTTGCTGTCATCCGGCTTTTCCGGTTGGATTTCATCGCCAAATACATAAGCATTCACCTTTAATTCCACAATGTGGTTCGTCACCCCAGGTGTACCGTTAACACCATATGTATAGACTCTGATATACCTGGCTTTTGTGTTTTCCGGTACCGTAAATGTCTTTCCTTCTTCCGATTCCGCATAAAGAGAATCACTTCCGGCACCCAGGTTATGTATCTCACCCGTAGTATCCGAGTTGTAAATTACCTTAGCATTTTCAAAGTTCTCATTCTCAGATACAGCAATGGCAGTAGCTGCATAAGTTCTGCCATCTTTCCAGTATCTCCACATCTGAATATCGGAAAGTAAATAGCTCCCCTTTAAATCAACCTGCATATAGAGTGACTGTCTCACTGCTCCGCTGTCTGCCTGGTCTCCAAAGTCAAAATAACTGGAGCTGTCTATTACACCGTCAACAGCCTTAGAACTGTTAACTGTTGCATCCGGATTAACCGGAGCTGCCGAATTATCTGCCGTCTTCTTTGCCACTACCGTTTTATTCAATGCAACATTCTCAGGTTCCGGTAATACCTGGTAAAATTTTGCATCTGCCCAATTAGCATGATCAGACCAGGTCTCTGTAACTTTATCTGCGTACAGTGTCAACGTCTTTGCCGTATCCGGAATATCCACTGAAATCTTAACCGCATTGGAAAGCGGGTCCAGTACTCCTGTTTCTGATACAACCTGATCATCAATCTTTACCCGAAATTTCACGTCACATACTTCACCCGGAATATTATCCTTTTGGCTATAATCTACACCAACATATGATTCAAACCTTGTATATCCCTTTCCTTCCAGATCGTACACAATAGTGGAGTCTGTCTGAGTTCCGATCCCTTTGTCAAATTCGGTAACCGCTCCATCCACCTTTAAAGTAATTTTTCCGCCTTCAAAGGATTTGTCCTTCTGGGTTGGCTTGTCGCTGTCCACTGAATGATTTTCAGACTTCCATTGCAGGTCTGACAGATAGGCTGTCCGGTACGCTGCATCCTGCTGGTCTTCCTTTATTTCAGCAACCCTTGCCTTCCGGTGAGCATCAGCTGTTCTATTTGTCCCTTCTTCCTGCAGATCTTGCCCTGGGGATTCTTCTGTCGTATCTTCTTCTGTCAATACTTCCTCTGTTTGCGCTTTATCTGATCGCAATTCATCCGATTTCACATTTTCTGTCTGCAGTTCATCTGTCTGTTCATGTTCCGTCTGTGTTGCTTCTGTCTGTACTGTATCCCGCTCTCCTGCAGTATTTGCTTCGGTCATAAGCCCTGGTGTCTCTTCCCCTGTGAAATATTCTTCCTGTTCTTTTGCAACCCCGCCCCCTGTCCCGGTTTCTGCCGCAGCACTCAGCGGTGTCGCTAAGCACATACAGGATGCCGTTAGAAGTGCTACTAGTTTTTTTGTCCTGAACTTCATATAAATCCTCCTCCTTATTACTCTTTTGTTTATTATAAATTGGGCAGGTTTTTAAATGAATGCGATTATCTATCCCCTTTCATCACATTTTTGACCTGGTTATCACAGCTAATAGAAATATTACCAATTTTTTACTATTTTCATCGAATTTTTGCCTGAAGTTCCCTGATCATACGTTTTTTTAATTTTTCATTGCATTTCAAGAATTCACGGATATAATAATAGAATAAGAAATAATTTCACATACCTGTAACATGGACTTTTTATAATGATGGCTCACCCATAAGAAAGGACCATGTGAATATGAAACTTATACGAAATACACTGATTTTTATACATTGCCTTATTTTAACTGCTGCATTGCTTACGGGGTATGCTTTTCAGATAGAGCC
>NZ_JAWYAJ010000063.1:0-5606 GCF_034124845.1 Robinsoniella sp. | reverse complement strand
ATCGTTTAACAATGCCTGTGCAATCCCCAGTCTCCGGATCATTCCGCCTGAAAACGTCTTTATTTTCTGTTTTGCTTCTCCAAGCAGTCCAACCAGTTCCAAAAGTTCCCTGCACTTTTCCCTTGCCATTTCCTTTGGCAGAGCTTTCAGTGATGCCAGGTACATCATATAGCGCCATGCGGTAAAATCAGGGTAATAACCAAATTCCTGCGGGAGATATCCCAGCATGCTGCGGTAATCTCCACCCAGCTTTTGAATCCCGCTTCCATTGCACAAAACCTCCCCTTCCGAAGGACGCAGAATATTACATATCATGCGAAGCAGCGTAGTTTTTCCTGCTCCATTGGCGCCCAGAAGTCCATATATTCCATTTGTAAAAAGAAGATTCACATGGTCAACTGCCATCTTTTCTTTGTAACGCTTACCCAATCCTTCCAATTTTAACTCCAGCATAATTCTTTTCCTCCCGTTTTCAGTCTGCGTAAAAGAGTATAGATTTCAATAAATAATAAGATACATCCAAGGATAAACACAATTGTCCATAAAGGTAAATAAACCGAGCGGTAAACCTTAGGAATAACCGATGGTATTGCCGACCCGATACACAAGAAAACAGACATAATTATCTGTATCCATTTTCTTCCTGCGTTTCTGCCTGCGGAGACAAGTAACAGATAGCAGGCATTGGACAGAACAAACGGTACTAAAATATACATACACAATGCGAATACACTGTACTTCATTGTATCAATCACACTGAAAATCATTCCCGTGAGAATACAGAGGTCTATTGCTCCTGAAATAAGCATTTTCATACTCCATATCTGTCCCAGATTCAGGTAACAGCTTTGCTCCAGCTCCGCCATGTGAAAGGACAGGCTTCGGCTGATTTCAAAAACAGACACCAGCCCCATCGCCGCTGCCAGCATAGACGCTCCGATCAGATATTCCTCCATTTTATCCGGAAGTCCCCCATATAGCATAAATAGCATAACTGCTGCTGCCACAGCCACAGCCTGTCCGATCCAGTATTCTTTAGAAATGTATTGTAACTGAATAACTAATATTTGAATTCTGGAGGGACAGTACCTGATTTTTTTCATTTCAATATTTTTTCGGATACCATACAATGCTGCCGCTTTTCTATCCTGATCAATAGAAATGGGGGGTTTTGGCAAATTCTTTTTATCCATAAAAATCCTCCTTTTTCAATATATGTTTTAATTTATCCATACCCTGCTTCATTCTGGATTTAACCGTTGCTGTCTTCGCACCGGTCATTTTACTGATTTCCCGGTATTTCATTTCATAATAGCAATGAAGAATAATAACCTCTTTTTGCATTTGGGGAAGTACAGACAGTGCTTTCCATATATAACCGGAATTTTCTTGTTGAATCATTCTCACCATCAGGTCATCCCCTGATTTAAGTTCTGCTTCATATCCCGCCTCTTCCTCATCATCAATGGAAACAACCGCCTGCCGCTTTTTTTCTCCATGATAAAAATCACGACATACATTCATTGCAATCGTCAGAAGATATCCTTTTAGATTGCGGTAACGGTAGTGATCTATGTAACGGATAAATCGAAGAAATGTTTCCTGAGCAAGATCATAGGACTGGTCCCGGTCTCCGGTCTGATAACAGCAAAACCGGTAAATGTCATCATAATATTTTTCTGCTATTTCATTCAGATATTGTTTATTGCCATGTTGTATTTCATGAACCAATTGCCTGTCATCCAAGTGTTTTCTCCCCCTTTCTTGTCGACTTATTCTTTTTGATTTTTAGCCAGCTATGCTAAACGTGTTTAAAAAATACTGCCGGATAACTATGGGGTGCCAATGTAAGATTTGTTTCGAAAAATACCCGGCATATTGGGCTATACTGACTGTAATTTTTACTTATATCAAATATAACTGATCTCCAGTCAAAAAGGTTTTAAAATTACAAAAAAAACTGCAGACCTACACATTTTTTGTGAAGTCTGCAGTGACACAAATCCATTGCATGCTGTTATTTATTTTTCTAAATCAATATCTACCCCATACAATGCTCTGGATGCCATAGCCATCTGATCTTTTTCTTTATAGGCCGAAATTGCATTTTCTCCCACATATATTGACAACTTCGTTATCTCCCTGCCCTGGCGGGGATATACCTGATAAATTCCAGAATCCGAATTTTCCGCATAACTAAAATCCAGTTTTTGTCCATTTTGATCGAAAACTGACGCTGCATAATCACCTGTGACTGCAATCCAGTAATTCTCATTTATCTCTTCGTCGGTGAGATCCTGCCATTCTCTTCCAGCCTTGTTTGCTGCAGCTCTATCTTCTTCATATATTTTTTTCTTTGCCGCAAAAATCTCTTCTTCATTACCATATAAGTTCGGCAGTATGGTTTTTACCTTGACCTCATATGGTGTAACAATTACTTTTTCAATACCAAATCCATTGCTTTCCTGATTAATATCATATATTTTTACAGAATTTGTATCAACCTTGACATTAAAATCCAATTGCCACTGCCCCTGGGTTGTAACCAGTGGAATGATCGGCTCATATCCTTCCTTGAACTTAGGCTTTTCATTTACCCCTGACGGTATCTCATATTCCATTTCATTTTTAATCGATTCTTCTGCTAATTTACTGTCTTCGTAGGTAATGGAATCCAGATTCAGCTTCAGGTTGAGAGATTGATCTGACTGGGTGTAGTCCTTATCCATATCTAATTTCATCATTCCCTGAAATGTATGTTCATTAATTAAACGTCCTTCTATTGTGCTTCTTGCAATATTCAGCACTTCTCCTTCTTCACCAATCCTGGCATTCCCTTCCGGCATTAAATTCTGCAGATGCATAATTCCATCTTCATCGGTGTACGCGTCATACATATTCTGAAACGGCTGCTCTCCCGTAATGGAAAGTGTAACATAAATGGAAGTCCCATCACAATAAGCCTCTTCCGCTTTTACTGACAGCCCGGCATCATTTGCTTCCATTACAGATCCCTCCAGACCTTGTGCCTTATCTGCAAAGTCACCTGAAAACTCTACATCCTTTTCTATATCTTTAAAAATCCCCCCAATTACCGGTATCTCAGCTGCTAAAACAGGATTATAAAATCCCCAGATAAAAAATGCTGTAATTAATGCTGCCGTACTTCCGGCACAAAAAGATATCTTTTTTATAACCTGCTTTTTCCGTATTTTCTTCACCTGTTTCATGCTTCTCATAATTGTTTCATCCAAACGTTCCGAAGTCGGTACCTCATTCCAGTTATTGTACATAAATATAATCCTCCTTTAGATATTTGCGTAATTCTTCCCTGCCTCTGCTCAGATATGCTTTTACTGAACCTTCCGGAGCTGAAAGGGGGAGATCATCATAGGGTATCTGTTCTTTGTGGCTGCGGAAATAATCTCTTGATGCATTAATTAAAATCCTGGTGAGCCATGTTTTAAAATATCTTGGCTCTTTCATAGTTTTTATTGAAGAAAAAGCTTTGACAACGCATTCCGAGACGATATCCAGAGCAGCATCTTCATTCTTTGCATAAAGATATGCCGTCCGGTATAAATAAAGTTTGTGCATCTCTATTAACTGCCCGTAAGCATTCACATTGCCATGCATTGCTTTCTTCGCCAGTTTTATTTCATCCAATTTTTCTTACCGCCTTCCTCATGTTTTTCCGGAAAAATCATGTTTTGTAAGATTATTTTTGATTCATACACTATTTAGACGTACTGTAAAGGGAAATGGTTACAAATAATTTCGAAAATAGCAAGAATATTAGAAATCAAAAAAAGAGAATAGCAAAATAGAACATATATAAATGAAATATATAAATGCACATATAAATGCGAATATATAAATAGTAATATATAAATAGAAATATATAGATACAAATATATAGATGCAAATATATAGATACAAATATAAAAATACAAATATATAAGTAGAAATACATAAATAGAAAAAAATCACATATATCCATCAATTTTCTCTGCATGCAGCTAATCGTGCTGATGCAGAGAATGATCCTGCACTATGAAATTTACACATTTAATAACCCGATAACGCTTTCTCTAATCTGCTGTTTAAAAACATCAAAGTTTAAACCATTGTGGGAAAACGCTGAATTTTCCTGCCTTAAACCATCGATTAAAATGCAGCAGGTGTAGACTCTTTCCAGCAGATTGTTGGGTACGATACCATTTTTAATTAAAATTTCAACTATATTTGAAAAATATCTGTTCTCTAGCTGAGAAAAATGGTATCTGATTTCTTCATCATCTACAATCATCATTCTTAGCTGTGCCAATGCTCCACCGGAATCAGCGTATAAATCCATATAAAAAGTAATCCAGCTGTCTACAAAATCAATCAGCTGAAACGGCTGCCGGCTTTCTAACTTTATGATTAACTGGCTGGAAATTCCATTTAAATAGTCTTCAAATGCTGCGATATATATCTGCCGTTTGTCTTTAAAATAACTATAAACTGCTCCGGTTGAAACCCCGGCTCGTTTTGCAATTGCAATGGTATTTGTCTTATAGAATCCTTTTTCACAGAAAAGTGCAAATCCGGCATCTAAAATTTTTTTCTTACTTTCCATGGAGCGTTTTTGTACCGGCATTCTTGTATCTGACATATTTTTCACCTCTTTTACAGTATACTTCGTCCGATAGGTTTCGTCAAGATAATGTGAATCTTTATTCACATTATCTTGACATTCATTAATTTGCCTGGTAATATAAAATATGAATCTTTATTCACATTTCAAAAGGAGGATAAAATGAACTTTTTAACACTGGCAAAACAGCGCTGTACAACAAGAGGCTTTACAGACCGGAAACTATCCCATAGCAGCCTGAATCAGATATTATCAGCCGGACGTGCTGCCCCCACAGCCTGCAACAAACAGCCACAAAGAATTCTGGTGGTACAAAAAGAAGAGAATTTAGCAAAGGTTCAAAAAGCCTACTCTACATTCGGATCCCCCTGCATTCTGATCGTCTGCCGTGATAGACGAAGTGAGCTAATCCGCCCTTATGATCAGAAATGCTCCGGAGATCTGGATATTGGCATAGTCTGTGATCACATGATGCTGGCGGCAAGAGAGCTGGAAATCGGCTCTGTAATGGTAGGGCTTTTTGATCCTGAAATTATCCGAAAAGAATTTGCTATACCATCGTTTATAGAACCTACTGCCCTGCTTCTGTTCGGATATCCAAGTAAAGGATTTTTAAATCCTAACAGGCATGACACTCTGAGAATGCCACTGGATAAGACCGTTTGTATGGAAGAATTTTCTCTATACTAGTACTACAGGGAACGCTTTATATATGTTCTTATAAATGCATTATATTTGGGTTTCGCTGAGGAAGGACGCTTTGTATATGGAGGTAGTGCACGGAAAGAGAAGGGGGCGGATCAGGAGAGGTGTTTGGAAGGCTTAACGCAGAACTGGCATTTTCTAACCTTCCCGAAGCGCTTTTTGGCGGCACGCGGGTATTCGCTCCGAAATCCTGATGCATTTCGCAGCTCAGTACCCGCTTAGTATCCGATGGGAGCCAGTCGAATACTATCCGCCAAAAAAC
>NZ_JAWYAJ010000062.1:0-2725 GCF_034124845.1 Robinsoniella sp. | reverse complement strand
TTATTTTCTGGTTATATAATTTAACGGAGTCATTATAATCTTTTCTGGCAACCGCAATCCGGTTTTCCGTACCCGCAAGCTCATCTGAAAGGGAAATAAACTGTTGATTTGCTTTTAGATCAGGATAATTTTCTACAACCATAAGCAGTCTGCTCAGCGCTCCAGACAACTGGTTATCTGCATTTGCCTTTTCTTCCATGCTTGTGGCACCTGCCAGTTTCGCTCTTGCGTTGCTAACGTTTTCGATAACCTCTTTTTCATGTTCCGCATAACCCTTTACGGTATTTACCAGGTTAGGTATGAGATCCACTCTTCTTTGCAGCATTGTATCAATATTAGCTCTCTGATTTTCCACATTTTCATTGATTCCCACCAGGGAGTTGTACTGGCTGATGCCAACGACCACCAGGATTACAACGATTGCAATGATTACCCATACAGCGATTTTACTTCCAGATCTTTTCATGATTTCACCCTCTGCGCATTGCAGGAAAAACCGCAACGCTTCCATTTCTAATGATTTCTGTCCACTTGTTTCTTATTGGAAATATATTATTTTTATTCTTATTGTATGAACGAATTTCGTATTTACAAACTCTGAAAAACTATTCTGTTTTTATTATTGTGGTTTTTTATCTTTCTATTCATAATAATCAAAAATCCCGCCGGAAATGACGGGATTTTTGATTATTATGAAGGATGGTCTTTCTTTCTGCCCATTTACATATATTGTAGAAAATAATTCCGGGAGAAATTCATGGAATGTAATCAAAATGTTGCTTCTGAAGAATTTGCTGATTTTATCATATCAAATAACAATTACAGTTTGAATGAAACTCTTCAGAGAAATCCTTCCTCATGTGGGGATTTTGTTGACAGCCAATTTTCTATTATATATGTTCCCATGCAGGAAGCCGCTCCAATTACAACTGAAAAATATGAATACTATTCAATTCCCAATCTTTATACAACCCTGGATACATCCAGCATGGAAGCATCCGGCATATTGAATACCATAGAACAACCTCAATTGAACTTGCGGGGACAGGGAACGATCATTGGTTTCATTGATACCGGAATAGACTATCAAAATCCGCTGTTCCGGCATTCGGACGGCAGAACCCGCATTTTGGGAATCTGGGACCAGACCTTGCCATCACTGGAAATACCCCAGAAATTACCGCCGGGAATACCAGGATTTACTGTAAATGATACCATTATTTATGGAACAGAATTTACCAACACAGAAATCAACGAAGCTCTCCAGGCAGAAAATCCGCTGGACGTAGTACCCAGTGAAGACACCAACGGGCACGGTACATTCCTTGCC
Source organism: Robinsoniella sp. (assembly GCF_034124845.1). Taxonomy (NCBI): domain Bacteria; kingdom Bacillati; phylum Bacillota; class Clostridia; order Lachnospirales; family Lachnospiraceae; genus Robinsoniella; species Robinsoniella sp. Next base: position 1,395 of record NZ_JAWYAJ010000062.1, on the reverse strand, counting down.
GGAATTGCAGCCGGGTCACAATCACCAAATGCAGACTTTATCGGCGCAGCACCGGAATGTAATATTGCTGTAGTAAAACTGAAACCGGCAAAACAATATTTACGTGATTTCTACTTAATACAGGATTCAGCCGACGCATATCAGGAAAATGATATTATGATGGGAATTAAATATCTGACATTGGTCTCGGCACGTTATCGAATGCCACTGATTATTTGTATCGGACTTGGAACGAATATGGGGAGTCATGAAGGAACATCACCGCTTGGGCTGCTGTTAAGAAAACTAAATCTAATGACCGGTTTTGCATCGGTTGTTGCCGGAGGAAATGAAGTTGGAATGTACCATCATTTTCTGGGCAATATTAAGGTTGGTTTAGAATATGAAGACGCAGAAATCTCGGTTGGACCAGACGAAAAAGGATTTGTCGTTGAACTGTGGTCCTCACCGCCAGAACTTTATACCGTAGGCTTTGTTTCACCTACAGGTCAGACGATCCCCCGTATTCCGCTAAACGAAGAGCGGGATACCCATGTAACCTTTACTTTGGAAAATACACAGATTACGGTTCATTATGACATTTCAGAAATGGGTTCCGGCAGCCAGTTTATTACAATGCGGTTTCAGTCACCCACACCTGGAATCTGGCGAATCCGGGTGTATAATTATCTTTTCATCACAGGCAATTATCATATGTGGCTTCCGATTCATGGATTTATTTCCCGTTCCACTGTATTTTTGAAGCCAAATCCATTTACTACGATTACAGAGCCTGCAAATGCCTATAGCTGTATCACGGCAGCCGCCTATAACCACAGAGACGGCAGCCTTTATATTCATTCCAGCTATGGATTTAACCGCATCAATTTTATTAAGCCGAATATTGCTGCCCCGGGAGTGAATGTATATGGTCCTGCAGTTGCCGGTATTCCTGCACAGTCGGGGCTGCCTATGACCTACCAGACAGGAACTTCCGTAGCCGCAGCCCATGTTGCCGGCGCATCAGCCATTCTGATGACCTGGGGTATTGTGCAAGGCCATAATCCGGGCATGAATGCAAACTCAATCCGAACTTACCTGATCAGAGGAGCTGACCGAAATCCCGCATATGTATATCCCAACAGGGAATGGGGAATGGGTACGCTCAATCTTTTTCAGACTATTCTTCGTGTTCGTGAGTAGGCCAGGGTCCATGATCTGGTTTCCGGCAGCAGCGATCTATTTATTATGTGGAATTTGTTCTGAACAGGCGAAGCAATAAACACCGCAATTTATTCGGCAAATTCCACAGTTCACTGAAAATTGTGCTGACCGGTTCAGGTAATGAATTCCGGAAAGGCTATGTCACCATTTGATTGTTTACACTGCCGCCCCCTCACCTCAGCCAAGCGTCAA
>NZ_JAWYAJ010000061.1:0-17066 GCF_034124845.1 Robinsoniella sp. | reverse complement strand
AAAGATTCGGAGAATCAGAATGCAAACGCAGTGAAAGATTACGTGGAGTCCGATGATACAACGATGCTGATCTCCAGTTATTATAACCAATACCGGGAAACGGATATCATCCGGTTAGTTCTGAAGATTTATAATAACAGCAATTTAAATGATGTAATCGGATATGCGGTCTGTGATATTGACAGCAAAGTAATCCGTTCCATCATGGAAAAGTACAGTACGGATAAAACCATGTTCATGTGGCTGCAGCCATCCGGAGACAGACCGGCTGTGAGTATTGGAAGCCTGGAAGGCAAGGATGTGGATTATTACAAGGAGATCAGTTCCAAGATACAGACTGCCCCATCCGGAGACGTAGCTAAATTATTAACTACATCCAAGCGGGTATTTTTCCAGGTACCCCAGAAGAAATATAATATGGATGCATATTCTCTGATGCCCAGGTCACTGCTGGTGCAGAATCAGAGGGCACTTACTAAGAATCTGATTTTTATTGCATTGATTATGATTTTAGCTGCTGCCATATTGACGATTCTGGTTTCCCGTGGACTGACAAAACCGCTGGATAAGCTGATGCAGACCATTGAACGGATAAAAGGTGGAGAAACCCATTTGCGGGTGGATATACAGAACAGAGATGAGGTGGGGATTCTGGGACAGAGTTTTAACGAAATGCTGGATCAGATGGAAGTGCTGATCAGCCAGGAGTATGAGACGAAGCTGCTGTTAAACAGGGCGGAATACAAGGCACTTCAGGCACAGATCAATCCGCATTTTCTGTACAATACCCTGGATACCATGAGCAGTATTGCGCAGATTCAGAATTGTCCCGAAGTCAGCGGACTCAGCCAGTCCCTGTCAAATATCTTCCGGTACAGTCTGGATATGAAGAATCCCTTTTCTACAGTGGCAAAAGAGATTGTGCATTTGAAAAATTACATATATGTTATGAATGTGAGGATGCGGGATAATGTGAAGTACAGCTTTGATATAGATGAAACTGTGCTGCAGGATACAGTTCCCAGGATTTCCATACAGCCATTGGTGGAGAATGCTTTAAACCATGGACTGCGCAATACCAGGGGGGAGAAAGCGGTTATAGTCTGCGCTCAGGTTCGGGAGGGAAATTTGTGGATCAGTGTCCAGGACAACGGCGTAGGGATGGATGCCGCAAAAGTAAATGAGATTCTGGAGAAAAATGATATTAACCTGGTGGAAAAAGGAAGTTCCATCGGATTAAATAATATTAATGCCCGTATGAAAATGCTGTACGGTAAGGAATATGGAATCCATGTGGAAAGTGAGGTGGGAAAAGGAACCAGAATATATCTGAAAATACCAAGAGTAAAAATGGAGGAGGTCAGTTCATGGATGCAGCAGCCTATAAAGTCCTGATTGCAGATGATGAGTATTGGACAAGGGAGAAAATAAGGAATATGATAAGTTGGGAGAAATATTCCTTAGAGTTTATGGAACCGGCAGTAGATGGGGAAGATGTGTTAAATAAGATCCAACTGGAAGAGCCGGATATACTGATAACCGATATAAACATGCCTTTTATCAATGGAGTAGAGCTTCTGTCTATTATAAAAGACAAATACCCTGACATTATTACCTTCGTCATAAGTGGGTATGATGATTTTCAATATGTTAAGGATACATTCATGTCCGGGGCAATTAACTATCTGGTAAAGCCTGTAACCAAAATCGATCTGGTAAATGCGCTGTCTAAGGCGCTTGAAATTATCAGCACCCGCAGGTGTGCAAAGCAGGAGGAAGAAGAGCGGCAGATGAAGCTTCTAAAAGCGGCATCTCTGATTCAGGATCGTGAATTCAGCCTTTTGGTGGAGCGGGAGGATACGCCATTCACCCCAACCATTACCATGAACAGCGAAATAAATTTTGCAGGCGCAAGCCTGATGTTGATTAAGATACATAACCTAAATGAGTTGACTAAGAAGTATCAATATGATATGAATAAGCTTTCCTATCATGTGAAAAAGGAAATAAAGAATATTGTTTCCAAAGAGAGTTCTATGGTATTTAACCATATTTTCCGCTCCAATGAATTTATTGTAGTTTCCGAAATTGAAAATGAAGAATTAAAAAAGGCAGCTGAAAAGCTTGTCATTTACCTTACACCAAAAGCCCATTCGCCTGTGACCGTTTGCATCAGCGAGCACAGTTATACCATGGACAGCATACATATGGCGTATGTTCAGACAGTGGCGCTGTTTATGACCAGGATTTATGAAAATAGAAATGAAATACTGATTGCCGGCAGAAGAACGGAAAACCAGAAAAAGGTACATAACCAGTTGAGCAGTGAGTATGAAAAACAGATTAAGAGCCTCTTGCAAAGCGGAAATAAGACAGCACTAAAACAATTGATTTTTGATACTATTGGATTGCGAAGATGCCAGCAAGATAAATGGGAGTATCTGGAAGTAAAGCAGACAGTCAAGAAAATCCTTAATATTTTTATGGATTACACCGCAGATCAGGGGAATCCTAAAAAACTGGCGGATATGGAAAATATGACCGATGTGGCAGATAAGTTGATCGAACTTCTGGATGCAGATGTACTGTGCGAGATGCTTTGTGATATTATAGAATTTACCGTTACCAATCAGGGGGAAATTGCAACAGAGTCTATACGAGGCGTAGTAAAACAGGCAGTACAGTATATAGACAGTCATTACTTCGAAGAATTATGCCTTTCCTCCCTCGCTCAGAAGTATAATGTAGAGAGTTCTTATTTTTCCAAGATGTTCCGGCAGGAAACAGGGGAAAATCTCATGGTTTATATCACACGTCTGAGAGTGGAAAAGGCAAAAGAATTTATGGCTAATAAAGAAGTAAGCCTTACCGAAATCGCTTTTATGGTTGGATACGATGATTATACTTATTTCAGCCGTGTGTTCCGGAAAGTGGAGGGGAAAAGTCCCAGAGATTACAGAACGGGTGTTACCGGGCAGAGGGAAATATGAGAGGATACAGCCCGCGCTCAAACAACGCACGCACAAACAACCCAACCGCAATCTATGGTACACTGTTAGCGGAAAGTAATTTAATATCACGAGCTGTTAAGCTTATACTATGCCTGGCTGCCCTTACATTTCTTGCAGGATGCAGCCAGGCAGAATTGCCGGTATACCAACAGAATGAAGAGGGGATTTTGTTGACGGTTCTGGCTGGACAATCTACTTCCGATGCCGGTATAGAAGATATGATAGATGAAGTTCTCGCCGAGAAGTTTCCAAATGTAAAACTCCAGTGGGAGTGTGTGGATTGGGGTGAGAAATTCAATTCCCAAATGCAGGGCAGATTTGCTGCGGGAGACATTCCGGATATTATGATTGGAAAAGCCCAGGACGTGCAGGCTTATGCTCACACCGGCAATCTGGCTGTGCTGCAGGGGGATTATAAAGATAAGATCCGGGATGAAGCGCTGAAAGCAGTGACCGTCGATGGAGCCATCTATGGAATGCCATATAATGCCTGGTATCAGGGAGTAATTTATAACAAAGAAATATTCAGAAAGTATAACCTGAAAGTACCGGCAACGCAGAAAGAACTGAAACACATTATTAAAGTGTTAAAAGAAAATGAAGTTACGCCTTTTGCCAGCCATTTCCGGGAGAGCTGGAAAGTCGGGAATATGACTATGCAGTTTTTTATGAATGAAATATTCAGCAGTAACCCTGACTGGGGTGACCAGTTTCGTCAGGGTAAGGTAAACTTCGGGGACAGTCCGGTAATCAGGAGCTGCCTTTCTTATAACAAAATGATACTGGATGCCAGCTGGCAGGACGCCCTTTTGATCGATCAGTTTGAAAGTGACAGCCGTTTTACAGATGGGCAGGCTGCCATGTATCTGACCGGATCCTGGTCCATGCAGTTTACCAGCCAGTATAATGAGAACATGGAGCTTGGTATCTTTCCGTTTCCAAATGAGAACGGAGATGCAAGGCTCATCAGGGAAACCAATATGACCTTTATGAAAAGCGCCAAGACAAAGCATAGTGAACTGATCACAGATATTTTCCATACCTTGCTCACAAGCGAAAAACTGGAACGGGAAATTCTGGATTTTACCCAGACAGCATCAGTAGTAAAAGGAATAGAGCCAGCCAGCCGCAGCAAAATACAGGATGACATAGACACATATGAGAAAAATGGTCAGGTCGTAGAAGTGAGCCTGGGCAACTCTCAGTTTGTCTGGTACTTCCAGAATGATCTGGCGGCTCAGCAGCTTTTATGGCTACAGGGCGAGATAACCCTGGATGAAGTGCTGGCATATGCAGATCGGGAGCGGGAGGAGAGTGCGTATTGAATTTAGCTTAAAATATTAATTAAATTATATGTTATATTATAGGTTAGATTATGGGGTGGATTATAGGTTGGATTATAGTTTAAAAGGTAGCTTAAATTAGAATCAGATGTCTCCTTTTCAGATTGATTAGTGAATGGTATAATGTTTATAATTAATAAAATAGTGCAACATATGTTAAGAAGAATATGATATTTATAAAAAAGTCATAATGACTGTAATTAAATATGACTGTAAATAAAAATGCTAGATAGAAATGAGGTGGGTATTTGGAACTTAAAAAATTACCGGTTGGAATTGATGACTTTAAAAAAATGATTTTACAGGAATATTATTATGTAGATAAAACATTGCTTATTAAAGAACTTATAGACTTAAAAGGTGAAGTAAACTTATTCACAAGGCCAAGAAGATTCGGTAAAACCCTGAATATGAGCATGTTACAATATTTCTTCGAAATATCGGAAGAAAATAATAAAGAAATATTTTCTGATTTAACGTAGAAGGTGATGCAGGTGTTTATCTGGATTCCATACAGCTTTTATCCAAGTGTCTGTATGAGTATTACCAGACGCCGGTAATCATACTGATCGATGAATATGATGTTCCATTGGAAAATGCATATTTCAGAGGATTTTACGACGAAATGGTTTCTTTTGTTCGATCCTTATTTGAATCGGCATTAAAAACTAATAAATATCTGGAATTTGCCGTAATGACGGGCTGTCTCCGCATTTCAAAAGAAAGCATTTTTACAGGCTTAAATAATCTGGAAATCATTTCTATACTAAGTGTGCATTACTCAGAGCATTTTGGTTTTACAGAAGAAGAGATTGATGATATGTTAAAGTACTACGGTTTGGAAGAAAAGAAGGAAGTGATAAAAGACTGGTATGACGGTTACCTGTTTGGAAACACAGAAGTCTATAATCCCTGGAGTATCGTGCGTTATGTAAAGGACAGCTATTATGGATCGCATGGATTTCCCATTTCCTACTGGGGAACAACCAGCTCCAATTCAATAGTCCGTACAATGGTAGAAAAGGCAAATGATCTCCAGACAAAGAGCGATCTGGAGATGTTAATGCAGGGAGAAGAAATAGAGAAGCCCGTACATGAAGACGTCACTTATGATGAAATTTACAACAGTATGGATAACCTCTGGAATTTTATGTTTTTTACAGGTTATCTGAAAAAGGTAAGTGAAAGATTTGACGATAATGGTGATCACTTCATAACATTGAAAATACCAAATAAAGAAGTAGCTTATATTTTCCGCCATAAGATAATGGGATGGTTTCAGGAAATGATCCAATCCAGAAATTTACAGGATTTATATTTGGCGATTCTCAGATCAGACGAGGCAGAGGTTGAACAGGAATTAAAACAGTTGTTGAGGGATACAATCATTTACGAAGATTATAATGAAAATTTTTATCATGGATTTCTGTTAGGATGCCTTTCCGGAATGAGTGACTATTATGTCAAATCAAACAGGGAAAGTGGAGATGGACGCAGTGATATTATCATTCGTCATCCGGATTTTAATGAAAAAGCTGTGATCATAGAATTAAAGTGCACTGCCAATCCAAGGAAAATGGAAGATAAGTGCAAAGAAGCCCTGAATCAGATTGAAGTAAAACATTATGATGATGAATTAATTGAGGAAGGGTATGAGAATATTATGAAATATGGAATTGCATTTTGTAAAAAGAGCTGTCTGGTGAAAGTTAAAAAATAGCGTCAAAATAATAAACAATATGTGATCTAAGTAAAAATAAATATTCGCACTACATTTTGTATCGACAAAATTATTACAATATGATAAAATAATCTAAGATAACAGATTCGTAGGATAATTACGAGTGTTTGCCCTCTTACTTCATACATAGGAGGAGGTGAACTTCCATAACTATAAAAAATAGGAAAGGGGAGTGAGCCTGATGACAGTATCCGAAGCATTGACCTTAATGGTTTTATTTGGTACATTTGTTGTAGCATTAATCACTCTTATTGTTCAATTGATAAAATTGAGCAATAAAAAATGATTATCCTCTTCCGTCCCAAAGGTTAGGATAATCATTTCCACCGAGGGCAAACATAAGTTTTACTTATGATTCCTGCTATCTACATTATAGCAGTAATTTGCTTGCTTGTAAAGTGGGTTACTGCTATTTAATTTAAAATTATCTTTATATAAACTATATTATAATAAAAATTCATCTCTAATTATCTGTAAACATTACCGGGTCATCCCTTTTTCCAATCAATTCCGTCATCTCCCCCACAAACATCAGCGTCAAACGGTGCATCGCCCGCGTGCAGGCAATATAAAGCAGGTTTCTGTCATATGCAGTAGCATAGTTTTTCCTGTCTGCCTCGGGAATGATGACTTCATCAAATTCCAGACCTTTTGACATCTGGATAGAGGTGATGGATACCCCATTTATAAAATTAGTACTTTCCGGTGTGATGAGATGAATAGGGCAAGTTGCTGCAAGCTGGTCATAGAGAACTTTTGCTGCCTGATTTGACTTGGTTATGATTCCAAGAGAGGCATTCCCACGTTTCAGAAACTGTTCAATTTCCATTTGGATTCGTTTGATTTCATTTGAACTGCTGCTGCATGGTATCATCCCAGGGACATCACCGTGGCGTTCCATAGGTTCCAGGGATGTCACATGGTGTATGCGTTTGGCAAAGGTTATAATTTCATAGGTAGACCGGTAACTTTTATTTAGTTCGATTAGTTCGGCATCCTCGTATAAATTTTTCATATCCTCTAAAGAATGCATATGATTAGGGTTTACCGACTGTCCAAAGTCTCCCAGAATCGTTTTCTGACACGGAAATAACATGTTTATGACAGCATATTGTATGGGCGTGTAATCCTGCATTTCATCAATAACCAGGTGTTTGATTATTTTACTTTCCCGTAAGCCCTCAAATGCTGCGTGGAGATATAAAAAAGGATATACATCTGCCCATTCTAAGGTTTTTTTTCCTGCCAACACAAACATGTCCGGTATTCCCAGATGTTTGTAAAATGCCTGATATAGAGCAAGTGTATTCTTTATCTTCAGCATCGAGTTCAGGCTTTTCAGGATGGAGCTGACTTTTGGCAGGTCATGTTCCATGAGATTATCGGTATCAAAGCGGTCATGAATATCTTCGGCGATCATTTTAAGACGTTTTCTGACAGGGATGTTTCCATAGGCATTGTACCGGGCTTTTATCCAATGGGCTGCAGCAGTAAAAGGTCCAAAGGTATAATCGGAGGACTGGAAGATCCCGTCATGCATCTGTTGGATATATTGGTCCATAAGTCTGACAAACCCAAGGGTTGACTTAAAATGAACTCTTTTCGTCCATCCCGGGTCATTTGCTGCCAGAGGATCTCTGTCGGGTTCAAAGCCGATAACTTTTTCCAGCTGAATTTCTGCAATCTCTGTAAAACCGGATTCATAAATTGGTTCCTCCCCAAGCTCCGGCAAGACGCTTGAAATATAATCCCCGAAAACTTTATTAGGAGATAAGATGGTAATATTTTTGGCTGCCAGCCGGCCTTTTAAGCGGTAGAGTAAAAAGGCTATCCGGTGCAGAGCAATGGATGTTTTTCCGGAGCCTGCCACTCCCTGAATGATCAGTGTTCCGGAATTTTCATTTCGGATGATCTGATTTTGTTCTTTCTGTATCGTGGAAATGATGGATTTCATCTTTTCATCGGAGGTGTGGCTGAGCTCCCGCTGTAAGATATTATCCTGAATATTGACGGAGGTTTCGAGAGCGTATTCCATCAAGCCGTTTTTGATTTTGAACTGCCGTTTACGGCTCAAATGTCCCTGGATTCTTCCGGATGGTGCATCGAATCCCGCGGGACCTACTTCATAGTCGTAGAACATGCTGGCAACAGGAGCGCGCCAGTCAAAAACAAGCAGTTTATTTTCATGGCTGAATGTAAATCTTCCTATGTAGTACTTATCTGTTTTTGAGTCTCCTCCAGGGCAGAAGTCTATGCGGGCAAAATAAGGCGATTCTTTCAGCTTTACAATTTTATCCCGTATGCCCACTGCAAATGCGCCAATGTGATCAATTTGTTTTAGTGCAAGTTCGTTCTGGAACATTTCATGGGGATCGATTTCGCCCCTGTTTTCCGCCATGTAGCGTTTGGCATCCATATAGTCCTTGTCAAGCATGTTTACTTTTGAGTCGGCTTCTTGTAAAGCAGCATCCAGTTTGCGGTTGATTTCTGCCAGGTGGGTGACTTCATCCGGAAAAGGAATTTCATTAATTAAATCCTTCTTCATTTCGAACCTCCCCCGGCATGATAAAACGTTGTGTGGGATAGCCGTATTCTACCAATAACTCTGCTTCTGCAAAACCTAATTCCATAATTTCCCTGCGGTGTCCGGTATCTGCTTTATCGCCCTCCCGGTAAGTGGTAATGCTAATGTCTTTTCCCTTAAGCAGTTCGCGCATTACTTTATCCAGGAATGCTCTGGGGATTCCTTTTTTGCGATAAAGAGGATGTGTTCCCATAAAATCAATGCTTCCGTTCTGATAAGAAAAAATCATAATCCCGGTAGCCAATGTTCCGTCTTTTAAAATCAATGCCTGTTTTGTTGCTATGCGGTGTTTTAGTACCTGAATATATTCTTCCTCATTCAGATGGGGAAAACCATCAATCACAAGCCGGACCAGGTCCATCCAGCAGGGAATGTCCTTATCCGATGCGAATGTAACTTCCCACGCCGGTTTTTTATCATTTTGAAGCATGCGATACCTCCCTTTGAATTCAAATTTTAATTGCAGCGGATAAAATTTTTCATTTTCCCGAAATTTGTTAGGAGGCTGTTTGTACATCGCCGTAAAAATATTGGTAAATGCCTGCTGGCTCTCGTAACCTGCAATCAATGCAATTTCCAGAATAGATTTATCAGAGAAGACCAATAATTTCCCTGCTTCTGTTAATTTTCTCCGCTGGATGTAATCGTGTATGGTAATTCCTACAGTGCGGGTGAATGTGCGGTGTAAATAATATTTTGAATAATGGACAGCATTAGCAACCACATCAAGGTCTATCTTTTCGGACAGGTGTGTTTCGATGTAATCAATCGCGGATATAATTTTATCAATGCTTTTATTCTGCATGCGAAGTTCCTCCTTTCTGCTGCTGCAATAATTTAAGATTATACCAAAAATAAAAAGTATATTTTTAATCAATCTTGCTTTTTTGTGTGAGGTTTATCGCAGGATTCCTTTTTAGTGAATGACTGAATGTATATTTTATAAATAACTTAATCTTTATTTTAAAAATGAAGCATAAGGATTGTCAACTGTTTAAATGAAGAAACGCATACATTTTCCCAGACATATCTTTCTTCATAAAATTTTTGCTCTGGTAAATAATGACTGAAAACAATTCCGGCGTTCTGACGGCTAGTAAATGCGTCAGATTCAGTTGGTATAATTTAGCCAGAAGCCTGAATGTGCCAAATCCATTCCACGCAGCCCCCTACGCTTCCTGAATTTGGCACATCCATCCCACAAACGGGACCCCACAGCTGTCAGAAAGTATTTTTCAAACACGTTCTACGCCTGATGGTAACTTTCATTCAATTTTTGCTGCATTTCTAAAACATGCGCTGACAGCCCTGCAATACTCTCCTTTGAATGCTCTTCTGTCCGCTCAATGGATGTTAGCTGTTCTTTTATCGTTTCGATATTTTCTTTCAGGGGTTTGACTATGCTTTCAAACGCCTGTATTAATTCTGTGTCTGTCATGCTGACACCTCCTGTTCCTGTATAGTGTTCCACCTGATTTTCCAAATATTCACAAGAAAGTACAAGTACATTTTTCAATTTTGTCCTACATATTCGTTCTTTCCAGCTGATAAAATAAGGCTATCAAATTGTAAGGAGGAAGAAAATGAAGAGGAAAGCATTAAAAAAACTATTGTCGGCAGTTTTGGCAGCAGCTATGGTTGTAACATCGGGTGTACCCATGGTGCCGTTAACGGCGCAGGCGGCAGGAAATGAAAACAGTCCCACGCTGACGGTGGATATGTCGTCGTCAGGGCGGGCGCTGAAGCATGGGGCAACTGGCTGGCTCTATGGACAGGGAGACGATGAGGTTCCAACATCCAATATGATCACTCCGCTAAAGGCGAACACGGCTGTGCAGAAAGCACCTTACGGCATGCAGCATCCAAATGGCGATGTTCTGGATACGGCAAAGACATTTCTGGATTCCGGCGGTAAGCATATCCAGATCTATGTGCCGGATTATTATGCACTCTGGGGATATGAATTTACCGGAACCGAATACTATATGAAGATTCTGAAAATGCAGGCGCAGGCTTGTATTGACGCGGGAATTCAGGATGAAGCAGTTTATGTATTGTATAATGAACCCTCGGAAAACTGGGTAGGCGAGTACCAGGATGACAAAGGGAACAAAGTAACCGGATGGAACAGCATGTTCTGGTTCTGGAAAGACATGGTTGATGCGCTAAGAGAAGTATACCGGGACAACGGCATTGAAACGGAACCAAAGACAGCGGGTCTGAACCTGGCAGCATATAATAATTCCATTATGGACAGTTATATAAAGTTCTGTGTAGAGCAAAACTGTATGCCGGAGATTATTTCCTGGCATGATTTATCCACCTGGCAGTTTAATAGCTTTGGCAATGAATTTAACCATTACCGCAGTTTAGAAGCAAAGTACCTGACACAGGAAAACCAGGAAAAATACGGCGTGGATATCACTCCCAGGGAAATCGTAATCAATGAATATGCAGACCGCTATGAATGTGCATCACCTGGAAATCTGGTTCGGTGGATTGGGCTGTTTGAAGATTATGATGTAGCGGGATGCCTTCCCTTCTGGCATTTCTCCAATAACCTGAATGGTCTTGCAGCAGATAATAACGAAGGCAGCGGGGCATGGTGGCTGTATAAATGGTATGGAGATATGTCCGGCAGCTATCTGACTGTCAATACAACAAATGCAGAAAAATCAGATTTTTATGGTGCGGCATCCATTGATGAAAACAAAAAAAGTGCAAATGTTATTTTCGGCGGCAAAAGCGGAAATGCCAACATTGTTCTGGATCAATTAGGCACTACCCAGACCTTTGGAGAAGCATCGAAGGTTCATGTAAAAGTGGAAGCTACGGATTACACTGGCTTTCATGGTGTTGCAGATGAGCCCCGAATCATAAAAGAAGGAGCTCTGACTGTAGAAAACGGGAAGGTTACAGTTCCCATGAGCGATATGAATTCTATGAGCGGTTACCGCATTACCGTAACCCAGGCAGGGGATGAAGAAGCGGCAGGCCTTCTTGGAAGTACCTGGAAAGCTTTGTATGAGGCAGAAGATGGCAGCCTGGGAGGAAATGCCAAGGTGGGAAATGCAGATCAATTTTATGCCTGCTCCAACAGAAAGAAAGTGGATTACGTAGATACGGCAAGCGACAGCGTCACTTTAAATGTTACCGTTCCAAAAGATGGTTACTATAAATACGATATGGTCTATTGTGCGGCAACAGGAGTAAATACAGGAAATCCCGATAAGAACACACCATATACAGCAATACAGACGCTTACTGTTGACGGGAACGAGCCAATTACCATGGAGCTTCCCAATACCCTTCACTGGTCGATGGGAGGTATGTACAGCACGTATCTGAAACTGACAGCCGGTTCCCACACTCTGAAAATTGCAGGTACAGACAGTCAGGGTAAAGCTACACCCGATTGTGTTTATCTGACTTACGAGGGAACAGAAGAAGAAGATACGGATTATCATACAACTTATGAAGCAGAGCTTGGCGAGTTCAATGAGCTTCTGGGAGCAGCAACAACCCTCACAACGGTCAAAGAAGGCGTGACAGGATATATCACAGGTTTGGGTGACCGCAAAGTTACAGAGGGCGGAGGTGTTCGCTTTAACGTAGTAGTACCGGATAACGGCATGTATACTGTTGCCCTGAATTATAAAGCAGAGCAGGAGGCAGCAGCAAATCTTTATATTGGTAATGACGCTGTGAATCTGGACAATCTCCGTGCTTCCATAGCACTTCCTGCAACGGGAGAGAACTGGTCGAAAGCATATCAGACCGTATTCCTGGAAAAAGGAATTAACATTGTGGATATTGACTGCGATGGAAACGTGAAGCTGGATTACATGAGCGTCAGTCTTGGGAAGGACAGCCAGCCGGTATCCGTAGTGGAAGCTGAATCCGGAGAACTGACAGGAGAAGCATCTGTAGGGGGCAGCCAAAATGTACAGGCATTTGCTTCAGGCAGCGGTTATGTAAGCGGTATAAAAGCAGCAAACAGCGTGGAATTAATCCCGGAAGATGATCCTGATTTTACAATCCTGGGATTGGGACGAGTAAAGGATCTGGGCGAAGATATTGATCAAAACAGTTTAGTCATTCATGTAAACGTGCCGGAAGAAGGTTCCTATAAAATGGCAGTTTACCAATCCAGCGGAGAGCTGTTTGGAAAACATGACTACAATGCACAGATGACAGAGCGCTATGCATCCTTCTCAGTTAACGGAAGTGAACCGGTTAAAACTGTGTTTAGAAATACCTATAGTGATGAAACATTCCGTGCTCAGGTAGTGGATTTAACCTTAAATGCCGGAGATAATACAATACGCATTTACAATGACAATTCGAAGGTCGTAACCAACGGGGTATTGAAGAGCGGCAAGTGGGAACACCGCCCGGAAAACATAGATTATGGCGTATTAACGAACTATACCCCGAATTTTGACAAGTTTGAATTCTACAAAGTTACCAGTGATACCGATGTGGAAGAAAGCAGTACTTATAAAGTTATCACCAAGTCCACAGATGGCGGGCAGGTGAAGGCTGACAAAACCAATGTGGAAAAAGGGGGAGCTGTTTTACTGACATTTTCAGCGGATCAGGGATGCTCCCTTACAGAAGCGTTTGCAGGCGGCGTAAGTATCATGGATCAGTTAACGTCTGATGGAGGTATTGTACGAATTCCGGATGTGCAGCAAGATATGGAAGTAGAGGCATATTACGAAGTAAAAGAATATTCGGCGCAGAAGAAACAGGTAGAGTATGTATATTCTGTAAATGCAGGAGATGTGGATCCGGCTACCGTCAGCCCGGGAGACAGCTTTGGTGCCAGAAATACAGTAACTGACCAGTTCTATGGGGAAGATCCCGCAAGCGGTTATAGCTGGGGAGTAGTGGATACTTATGTGTATAATGACCGTTATCCTAATTGGCTGACAGGCGCGAAGACATGGCCCTGTGAAAATGATAATGCAACCGATGCATCTCCTAAATCCAAATCATTCCGTTATGCGAAGGATCAGAAAGTGGACGATATAGGAGTGGCTTATCAGTTTGACCTGGATACAGGAGTGACATATGATGTGGAATTAGGGTATTATGTGCCCGGATCCTGGACAAATGCAGGGAATCCCAGAACGATGAAACTGACATTTAATAATGAAGTAATAGAAGATGGATTTACGGCTTCCAACGATTCCAACAATCCCTATGTAATTAAGGCAAAGGCTTCCCCGGATGAAAATGGGCAGCTGGTAATCCAGACATCCTGTGCAGCAAATGCAGTATGGGGACCTGTAATCAGTTACATTAATATTATGAATCAGGTTGATTTTACCGAATTACAGGATGCAGTGGACAAATACAAGGATCTTGAAGAAAATGTCTATACCCAGGATACCTGGGCAGAATTTGCAAAGGCTTATGAATATGGGGTGGGAATCATTGATTCTGAAGATATCACCATGTCAGATGTGTATGATGCACTCTACGATTTAGAATTAGCAGCTGAAAAATTAGAAAAAGCAGTCCATAAGGATGAATTGAAAAATTTATATGATCAATATAAGAATTATGCAGAGGAGACAGGGCAGGGGATCACATCGGATGCGGATTGGAACGAGTTTTTGATCGCCTGGGAAAATGCAGCATTTATCCTGGAAAGAGACCAGGTGCGTCAGGAGAGTGTGGAAGCAGTACAGAGCCGTCTTCAAAATGCATCAAAAAAACTTGTGGCAATTGCAGGTATTGAAATAACCAAAACGCCGGATCGTATGTCTTATTATGTAGGAGATGGATTTGATCCTTCGGGACTTATTGTCACTGCAGAAGACACAAAAGGGAATAAAAAAGTGCTCACTCAGGAGGAGTATACCTTAAGCGGATATGATTTTGGTACTGCCGGAACGAAAGAAATCAAAGTAACCTATATGGGCAAAACCGCGTCCTTTACCGTAGAAGTCACCGTTGCTCCTGTGCCGGATCCTGAATTAAGAAATATAACAGCCTGGGTCAATAAAACAATCTATATGGCCGGTGAAGCATTTGACAAGTCCTCACTATGGGTAACTGCCCTGTATAGTGATGGTTCCACAAAAACGGTATCCGACTATACGGTGAGCGGTTTTAATTCCCAGAAAGGCGGAACAATTACGCTGACCATTGTATATCAGGGCTTCACGGCAAAAGCCGACCTGTTTATTCAGGAAAAATCCGTACCGCCAGTAACAACTCCGGTAAAGGCACCACAGGCACCAAAGGTTAAAGCACAGTCTGCCGGATATAACAGCATCCAGGTGAAATGGAATCAGGTAAATGATGCAGATGGCTATGTAATTTACCGTTCCACATCTAAAAAAGGCAAATATAACAAAATAAAAACCGTAACTACAGGGTCGGTATTAACTTTTAAAGACAAAAAACGTGTATTTAACCGCACCTACTATTATAAGGTAAAAGCTTATAAAAAAGCAGAGAGCAAGACACTATATTCCCAATATTCCAATATTGTAAGTGTGAAAACCAAAGTGGCAGCTCCTGCATTAACTCTGAAGAAAGCATCCTCCACCAGCCTGCGCATATCCTGGAAAAAAGTCAGCGGAGCTGACGGCTACCAGATTGCGTATTCCACAAAAAAAGGATCGGGATATCAAACGGTAACAGTAAGTAAGAACAACACCAGATATACCAGGAAAAATCTGAAAAAAGGTAAGACATACTATGTAAAAATGCGTGGATACCGAATGGTAAAAGGGAAAAAGGTGAATGGCAGCTGGTCGGCTGTGAAGAGATTAAAATTGAAATAAGAAGTAAATATAAGTTATAATAAACTTTAATAAGAAACAGATGCAGATAATTGTTCCGGTCTTATCATTCATAATTTGAGTTTTTAATTAAATTGACTACTGATTTACCAAGTTAAAGAACTTAGATACCTTGTGACAAGAAACGAAAGAAACGATTAAGTTGTTTAAGAGAAGTAAAAACCGCAGAATATATTTTTTTATCAATGAGTGAATGATATATAATCTGCGGTTTTTCTTGGTTTACAATCCGCTTCGAGAAATGATAAAAATCAATTTCCATCTGTTGGAATTTCAGCAATATTCTTACTCAAAATATACACAATAAGAAAATACAAAAGATATAAGACTGTAAAGCACAAGAAAAAAATTCCAATCGTTTTTATACAAAAATTATTCAATTCCCAAGGTAGTATATGATTGAGTTTATAGTTTATAAAAGGCACACTTATCCCCAATATAACAAAACACATACCGGTAGGAAAAAACAAATTGACTAATATTTGTTTTATAATTATTCTTTTTAGCTGCTCTTTACTTTTTCCTAAATAATGTAATATTCTAAATTCGCTCACCTGAAGTTGAACAGCAATGACCTGCTGCAAGGATAAGATGGAAAAATATATCACGATAAATATCAGGCTGATCATTATTTGCAGAAAGCCCATCCAAAGTTGATTACTTTCATTAAAAAGATAAAATTTTGATTGAAACATAAATATGCCGAATACGAATGACATGGAAGATAAAAATAAGCACATACAATATATCCCATTTAAAGAGGAATTTGTATTTGCACCACAAGTCATTTTTGCAATCATATAAAGTCTCTCTTTATGAAATAAACGTAGTGGTTGTTTTTGTCTCACAAAAAATAAATAATGATAGATCCATTGATAGAACGAAAAAATTGCTAACATAATTGGCAGGAAAGCAAATGACATAATCGCCATAATCATATCGTTGGATAAGCACACGACTCCACTGAAGATCAACAGGAGTATCAGCATATTAATTAAAAAAATAATACCCCATACCAGACACTGCCTTTTCCCTCCTAAATGTTGATTTCGTTTTTTTTCAACCATTAACTCAGAAATCTCAAGTGCGCAGATCCGTCTTTTTATGCGATACATTGAGAACAGCTCTATGATACTGAAATATGCGAAAGTGTATCCAAAGCACTGAAAATAAATTGATAAATTAAGCCCGCCGCTGCCTGCTGATAATAAAACTTCAGATATGATATAACATATCACAAAGCTTAAAAGACTGCAGACAATAAAACACAAAAATCCAATGATACAAAATTCACATAAAAACATATTTACCAGTTTCTTTTTTTCCATCCCTAAAAGGATATAATTGGCAAACTCTTTTGCGCGTTGTTTTAACATAAATTTATGTATATAAGAGACAAGAATGATTAAAATAATTGAAATCAACAATGGTAAAGATATACTCTGGAATCCTGCTTCTACCTCAGCAATAAGTGCAATATAATTGGATATAAACATAAACAAAAGAAGAAGTACTGTTGTGGTAATAAATAGCAGATAGTCAAAAAGAGAGCGTTTCGCATTTCTC
>NZ_JAWYAJ010000060.1:0-19906 GCF_034124845.1 Robinsoniella sp. | reverse complement strand
TCGATTGCTTCCTCTTTCGTTGGATTACCCGTTGCAAAGGTATTTAACATAAATAGAACTTTTTCTTCATCAAGCGCACCAAGAGCTTTGGTTAGTGTGGTTAAATCAAGCATATTAACCTCCTTTGAAAATGGTTCACAGTTCCTAATTAATGAAATAAAGATGTCGCTTACTGATTAGATTTATGTACATCATTTATTGGTAGTTTACCGATAGATGCCATATTTATGGACAGCATCTGTCATGGCGGCAACATTTTCAACTTTTGCAGGACCAATTGCATTAAACGGCAGGGTAAATATGAAACCGGATGCTGTTTTCATTTCGTCCAGAAGTTCTTTTACCCGTGTATCGACTTCATCAGCGGTACCTCCGATAAGAAGCGCTGGTGATATGCCGCCTGCGATACACATGTGATCTCCGATAACTTGTTTTGCTTTTATGGGATCTGTCCGGTCAAACCAGGCAATAGCCTTGCCGGCAGGCAGTTCAAGAAGTGTGTCCAGAAGGTGGTCATAGCTGCCCTGCAATGACAGAAGTGGAGTAAAGTCAGCCTTAATGAGCTCTTCGCAGATATATTTGAGATATGGCCAGTGGAATTCCCGGAATTGTTTTTCTGACAGGAAGCTGTTATACCATACCGGGCAGAATACTCGTCTCGAACCTGTCAGCTGGTATGAAATTTCTCCGGTTGCTTTTCCTACAGCCAGAAGTACCGGTGCCAGTGCTTCGCAAATCTTATGCACCTTGTCCGGAACACGGCGGATATCATAGATCACCTGATCGAAATCTCTGAGAAATGCCCCCAGTGCATCCAGCGGATTTGGATTAAGTGCCATATACCACGGCGGGCAGTTTGCGGTTTTCATTTCCTGTGTAAATGTCTGTAAGTCTCCCAAAGCAGATCCCAGTTTCATGCCAAATTTAATGAGTGCAGCGGCTGATTCACTGCTGCCGGGTTTGCTTAAAGCACCGTACACCCGGGGGATCACCTTATTATTAAGGAACCCGAAGGGGTCGTCTATAAATTCGTCATACTCATCAACGCTCATTACCGGACTCTTAATTTTAAACTGTGATTCCACATTTGGTAAAACCTCTCTGCCGGGTTGGGATGAATAGTTGTCCTTTAGAATATCATGTGCAAATCCGCCGCCCAGGACAGAAGCTGCTGCTGTGTTTACCGCTGTTTCCGGATCTGTTCCTGCAAGTGCAAGACCCAGGGTCACAGACTCAAATGATCGAAGCATACATGCTGCGTCCCAGTTGAAGTCCTTTGCAAACTTTGTTGAGGCCTCTTTGTATTTATTCTGGTCATAATACATGTCTTCATATGTAATGCCGGAATATTTTGCCGGAAAATACAGTGTTGCAGCTGCGATTGGTACACGGTCTACTTTTTGTAATCTTGCACACCGGTCCAGACGCTCTAATTTTTCACTGTAACTGCTTGCTACCATGCTTTTCATTAGATTCCCTCCATTTCTTAGTGGGGAAAGTGTGAAAAAATACAGTTTTCACACTACTTATTAATGCAGTATCTCAGGCAGAACCTGGAATATGCAGGCGGTATAAGAATAACAGAAGTTCAAAACCTTATAATTTAATAGTATATTATATGGAAAAACATGTCAATGTCTAAATTAAATAGTTTATAAAAAGTATTTTAAATACTATTTTGTTGATAAACGATATTTGTTTTACAACTTAATAATATTATCAAATGTACCGGATACCTTACTTTATTTCTTGACAGGAGGAGAAAGCTTTTATATACTTTTAGTAAGTAAATTCTGGGGGAGGGACCTATGATCAACGTCGTTTTATACACCGCTTTTTATGAAATTTTCATAGGGGTCAATCAAATATAGATAAGCATGGCTTGTATAAAAATACAGGCTATGCTTTTTTGTGTTGATATACCCGCTGCGATGAAATTGTTTGCAGCGTTAATAACTTGAAGAGTTGCGTATCTTGATTTAAGGAGGAGAATATTGGAAATTGTCATACGCTCTATGAAGAGAGAAGAAGCCGAAGAGGTAAAAAAAATTGGAAAGCGTGCTTTCAGCCTGGTGGAAGGTATGTTTGTAAGCAAACCAAAACATGCACAGGTGGCTGTAGTGGATGGAAAATTGGCGGGCGCTATTATCTATAAAATCACAGAAGTCCAGGGAAGGAAAACAGGATATTTTGAATATGCATTTGTAGACCCGGACTATCATGGAAAAGGCATCGGCAGAAAACTCTATCAGGCGACTACGGATTATTTATGGGAGCAGGGGTGTGACTCCCAGGCGGCACTGGTCAAGGATGATAACGTTGGTTCCTGGAGCCTGTTTCTGAAGAATGGATTTTCCAGGGTTGGGATAACGGAGATTGTCCGGCAATTGGGAGTGCTGGGATTTTTGTCTCAGTTTTTTTGTAATTTGCTTTGGCTGGCTGTGGGGATGGATTTCTATCTGGCAGTGCGAAATGAAACGCTGCAAAGTAAAAGCGGTACCGGCAGGCAGATCGGCGGTTATCTTATCGTCAACTTGGTGCTGATTTTATTTGCACTATACCGCATAGAAGAGCCGGGTATATTTCTTGGGGCTTATGTTGGAATGCTGGCAGGGATAATAGCCGTGGGACGAATCGCTGCCGTTCCTGCAAAACGGAAATGGCAGTTCCGCCTGAATAACGGAGGTGCTGGCATTATAGCGCTTGTAAATTTTTTCGGCGGAATATTTCCGCTGAGCGGTAACTGGTATCCTCAGAAATATGAAAATACCGCCGGGTTTCGCAGGGATCTGGGAAAGGCAGCTCTGGCAGAATGGGCGTTTATTGTTGTATTGACAGGTGTATCTATTGTGTTTTCTTCCACACACCTGATCTTCCACTATATATCTTCAATTGGCGAGATTTTTTTAATTTACCGCATTCTGGCATTTTATCCGTTTGAAGCTTATGGCGGCAGCCGCGTTTTTTCCTGGAACAAATGGATTTATGGCGTTATGGCATGCATATCGGTTTTGCTGATTGCTTATATGCAGGTGTTATAGGTGCAACAAAAGTATAGCTTTTATCGTAAAATACATGTTGAAGAAAGGAGATAAAAGTGGAATTAGAACAGGAGAACTTGCAGGAACTTCGAACCAGGATTAGGGAAATGTCTGCTTTAACAAAGAATGTTCCATGTGGACTTCATCAATGTATGGATGATGAAGAATTAACGATAATCAGCATGAGTGACAGCTTTCTGGAGATGTTTGGATATAGCAGAGAAGATATTGATGAAAGATTTCAGAATCGATTTGCAAGAATGATATTTAAAGAAGACCGGGAAGCTGTATTTTCCTCTATGAAACAACAGCTTTCAATAAAAAATGATATGGAACTGGAATTTCGGATACCGCTAAAGGACGGGGGACTGGTCTGGATACTTAATAAAGGGAAGCTTGCGGTTGGAGAAGATGGACAGAGGACATTTTACTGTGTTATGCTGGATATAACCGAGCAGAGAAGACATAGGGAGGATCTGCGCCTTTCTTTGGAACGCCATCAGGTTATCATGGATCAGGCGACGGATATTATATTTGAATGGAATATTGCTGACGACACCCTGACGTTTTCCAGTAACTGGAGTAAGAAGTTTGGTTATTCTGCAATCCGGGAAGGGATCAGCAGCAGGATTCCACTGTCGCCGAATATTCATCCAGATGATATGAAGGCGTTTATTTCAATAATGACGGACACTGCGGCAGGTGTGCCTTATTCTGAAACAGAATTTCGCATTAGAAATGAAAAAGGTAAGTTTACCTGGTGCCGAATCCGGGCAACTACACAATTTGACAATGACAGAAGGCCGCTGAGGGCAGTGGGTGTAATCGTCGATATTGAAGATGAGAAAAGGAAACAGCAGGAACTCCTCATCAGAGCACAGAATGATAGTCTTACAGGTCTCTATAATAAGGCTGAATCCCAGAAGAAAATAGAAGAATATCTGGAATGGAAGGACTGCGAAAAAGGTGTGTTATTTTTGATAGATGTGGATGATTTTAAGTTTATTAACGATCAATTTGGACATCTGTGTGGAGATAAGTCATTAACAGGTATCGCTTCTATGATGCGAAATCAATTTCGTTTTACGGATGTGGTAGGCAGAGTAGGTGGAGATGAATTCCTGGCATTTTTACCTGGAGTATCAGATCTGCTTGCAGCAGAATTGGTGGATAAGGTTATTAAGGGTATGGATGAAATCCGCCCGGAAGACCGTGATATTCATTTGAGTTGTAGTATAGGTATTGCCTTTTATCCAAGAGACGGCAGAGATTTTTATACACTCTACCGCCATGCGGATCAGGCACTCTACCATGTGAAAAATACCGGTAAAGGGGGATCTGCAGTGTATAATTCCTCTATGAAAGAATATTGGGTATCTATTGGAGAGCAGGCTGCTGCATGTGAGGCAGTAATGCCAGATTAATCAGATCAATTAGCCATTAGGAAATTTAGCAGATATCCTGATGGCTTCTCCTTTCTTCTGTCAGACCATGATTAGGTGTTATAGCTGTGATATACTCTGTTAGAGAAAACCCTTTTAGAGTTGTTTCATTTTAACCAAAAGGAACGTATATAAGACTGTGTAATTTATATATTAAAAATCTATATCGTAAGGATAGAACTGTGTGAGCTTTTACATTTTAGCTGACACAGTTTTTTATTTTTAAAATTACCTCATAATAATGAATGGTCTTGAAGATAATAGTCAGATAGACAATAAAAATTAGATCATCCAGCATAACATTTTAGGGAGACAATATATGAGATTAAATGTGATACAGTATAAAGTTACGGAAGATGTCATTATAGAATTTAAAAATCAGCTGCAAAAAGAGGACAAAAGTGATTTGACCATACAAAAATATGTACGTGATATCAGAAGATTTCAGTTGTATTTGTCTGGTAATGA
The DNA here is from genome assembly GCF_034124845.1 of Robinsoniella sp. Taxonomy (NCBI): domain Bacteria; kingdom Bacillati; phylum Bacillota; class Clostridia; order Lachnospirales; family Lachnospiraceae; genus Robinsoniella; species Robinsoniella sp. The sequence continues at coordinate 14,955 of NZ_JAWYAJ010000060.1, read as the reverse complement.
AATCGGGAAGGAGATAGTTATTGCTTATAAGAAGCATTTGAAAAGTCATTTTGCGGTAACAAGTGTCAATTCCATGTTAGCGGCATTGAATCGTTTTTTACAATTCTGCGGATTAAATGAGATATGTGTAAAGCAGCTGCGGGTGCAGAAAAAGCCATTCCGCTCCGCTGAGAAAGAGCTGCATAAAGAAGAATATTTACGTTTGCTGAATACGGCTAAGGCAAGTAATAATGAGAGAATGTTTGTGATTCTCCAAACGATAGCATCTACGGGCATCCGTATCTCTGAATTGAAATATTTTAAAATTGAGGAAGTTAAGCTGGGAGAGATTACGGTATCCAGCAAGAATAAAACCAGAATTATTTTGATTCCTAAAAAGTTAAAAAAGGTATTGATCCTTTTTTCCAAGAAACATGGGATAAAAACCGGGGAAATTTTTATAACGAAGGGCGGTAAATCTTTAAATCGAAGTAATATATGGGCGGAAATGAAGAAGCTGTGCCAGAAGGCGGGCGTTTCCAAAGATAAGGTTTTTCCTCATAATCTGAGAAAGCTGTTTGCCAGATGCTTTTATGATTTAAAAAAAGATATCGCCAAGCTAGCGGATGTATTGGGGCACAGCAGCATTAATACGACACGTATCTATATTATGACATCGGGGTATGAACATCAGAGAGATATTGATAAACTGGGATTAATCTTATAGAAAATAATAACTACATAATTACAATTATGTAGTATCAGACAAAAGTAAAATAAATTACTATTTTTATGATTGGTATTATATTAGCACTATTTTATTAAAAATGCAAATACATAATTGAAAAAAAAGTCGATTTTTAATCTGAAAATTTATTTTGAACATTCAAATAAGTCTTTTTCAAATATAATTGTAAAAGACTTTTCTTTTAATATCTTAAATTTTCCAAAATCACCTGAAAAATTCCACATATTGCATATGAAACGAAGAACTTCCTCTGTTCTCCGTCTTTTTTTTACTACATAATTGTAATTATGTAATACAGATGAACAGAGGAAATGCCAGCATAGATAATATGCTGCATATTCAGCTCAGAAAGGATGCAGATAAAAAATAAAAATGAACAAGACGAGTAAGCGCCAGTATACACGCCTTGAATGGGACGTATGGTACGAACTGGCAAAGGAATATTATGAGGAACATCATAACCTGCGAATACCGGCTAAATACAAAACCAAAAATGATCTCTTGCTAGGCAGGTGGATTGAGCGGCAGAGGGCGGCTTACCACGATAAAGGTGTCTACCGGATTGATGGAAGAAGAATATATCTGCTGAATCAGATTGAGATGGAATGGACCCTGGGGATACGCACCCAATGGGAGATCTGGTATCAATATTGTGTACAGTATTATGAACAGTACAAAAATATTGATATTCCAAAAGGATATATGGTCCGGCATCTGCCGTTGGGAGAATGGATCAGCTACCAGAGAAAACGCTATAAACAAAATAAACTCCATTCGGAGGAAATTGAAAAACTGGAGCGGCTGGGCATTAACTGGCAGATTCGCAAAAGAAGGGAATGGGATGAATGGTATGAGCAGGCCAGCAGTTACTATGCGACTTTTGGGAATCTGGAAGTACCATTTAATTATGTAACGGAATCCGGATATAAATTAGGCATATGGATCAATGTACAGCGGGAAAAATACAGGGGCACCAGAAAAAATAATCTGGAGGATTGTGAAGTCAGTAAATTGAATCAGATTGGAATGCTGTGGGGAATCCGGAGTACCAGGCACCTGGAAAAAAGTTCGATGTTGGAAAAAAGCAGTTAAATGTGCGGTTAAATACAAATAAAGGTAGAAAAAGAGTTAATTATGTACCAGAAAAATTTAAATAATTGGATGAAACACCTTGATTTTATAATTATTGATTTGTTATGTGTGGAAGCAGCTTTGATGATTGCCTCCATAATCAGATATGGAATACAAACATTTTACTTAAGGGATATTTATCTGGGATGGAGCGTTATTTTCATCTTTATAGACGGATTGATTGCCCTGGCTTTTGGGAGTTACCAGGATATTTTAAAGAGAAGTATTGGAAAAGAAGCAAAGGAAACGCTGCACCATACTTCCTGTGTCATGATTTGTTTTTTGCTGTATCTGTATCTGGCAAAAAATATGGATGTGTATTCCCGGTCTGTGTATGTGACCATGTGGGTCATCTTTACCGTGTTGAGTTTTTCTTTCCGATGTATCAGGAAAAAAAGCTTACGAGGCGGAAGTAGATTCTTAGTGAGTCAGGGAAAAAGAAATCTGGTTCTGATCACGGATAAAAAAAGTGTCAGGAAGATTATCCTGGATTTTCAAACCCGCAGTTTTGGAAACTTCAGCATTATGGGAGTCATTGTCATGGATGAAGACCAGCAGGGGGAGAAGATTCTGGGCATTCCGGTTTTGGCTGACCGCAACAATGCATTGGAGTATATGAAAAATGAATGTATTGATGAAGCCTTTTTCTCATTGCCGGAAGTAGATCCTTTTTACAAGCCGTTGATTGATGGGTGTACGGAAATGGGAATTACCGTTCATATTAATTTAATCCATATACCGGAATTAAAAACCAATCAATTAGTGGAAAATCTCATGGGATATACGGTGCTGTCCAGTTCTGTAAATCTGGTTACAACCGGGCAGTTGTTCTGGAAACGGTTACTGGATATCTGCGGCGGACTGGTGGGCTGCCTGATGACACTGGTGGTCGGGCTGGCTGTGGGACCAATCATTTATTTCAAGTCACCGGGACCGGTATTTTTTTCCCAGGTGAGAATCGGAAAAAACGGACGGCGTTTTCATATCTATAAATTCCGGTCTATGTATCTGGATGCGGAAAAAAGAAAAAAAGAACTGATGGAGCAGAACAATATAGAAGACGGGCTGATGTTCAAGATGGACAATGATCCCAGAATTATCAAGGGCATCGGGAATTTTATCAGAAAATCATCCATAGATGAGCTGCCCCAGTTCTGGAATGTATTAAAGGGAGAAATGAGCCTTGTGGGGACCAGACCGCCAACATTGGATGAATGGGAAAAATATCAGTTTCACCATAGAAAAAGAATTGCCATTAAACCGGGGATTACGGGATTATGGCAGGTTAGCGGCAGAAGTAACATCACTAATTTTGAAGATATCGTCAAACTGGATGTGAGCTATATCATGGACTGGTCCATTTATCTGGATATTAAAATCCTCTTGAAAACGGTCTGGGTGGTTTTAAAAGGGGAAGGTTCTTCCTGAAGAAGTAAAGGGGAAGAATTTATACCTGCATGAATTAGGAAATGGAGATGAAAATACGGGATGAAACAAAAGGTCACGAAAGATAATGGGAATAAGAAAAAAGTACAGCATGTATTTATCATCGGTTCAAAAGGGATTCCGGCAAAGTACGGCGGTTTTGAAACATTTGTAGAGAAGCTGACGAAGTTTAAGAAGTCAGAGAATGTACAATACCATGTAGCCTGTGCCGTGGAACCGGAGGATTACCGTGCAGAGGAGGCGGATTTTATTTATCATGGCGCTGCCTGCCATACTATCAGGTGGAAGAAAATTGGTCCGGCTAGAGCCATCTTATATGATGTGGATGCGCTTCGATGGGCAATCTCTTATGCAAAAAAGAATCATATCCATCAGCCGGTTTTTTATATATTGGCATGCAGAGTAGGCATTTTTATCCGGCATTATAAAAAGAAGATCGAAGAAATAGGCGGGCTTTTGTATATCAATCCTGACGGACATGAATTTCTGCGCAAAAAATGGAGTCCAATGGTCAGAAGATATTGGAAATATTCTGAGTCACTTATGGTAAAACATGGGGATCTTTTGATATGTGACAGTAAAAGTATTGAAAGTTACATACGTTCCGAATATCGGGTTTCCCGTCCGAATACTACCTTTATTGCATATGGGGCGGAGACGGATAAATCCGTAATTTCCGGCGAAGATGAAAAGCTGCTACACTGGTATCAGGATAAAAAATTGAAACCAAAAGAGTTTTATCTGGTGGTAGGCAGGTTTGTTCCTGAGAATAATTACGAAATCATGATCCGGGAGTTCATGAAGTCCGGGACTACAAAAGATTTTGCTCTAATAACCAATGTCAGTGAAAAATTTCTGGAGGAATTAAAGCAGAAAACAGGATTTGACCGGGATCCCAGAATTAAATTTGCAGGGACGATGTATGATTCTGAACTCTTAAAAAAGATTCGGGAAGATGCCTATGGATATTTTCACGGACATGAAGTGGGCGGAACTAATCCCAGCCTGCTGGAAGCATTAAGTGCCACGGATCTGAATCTGCTGCTGGATGTGGGCTTTAACCGGGAAGTGGGGGAAAATGGCGCCCTATACTGGAACAAAAAAGATGGGAATCTGGCTCATTTAATAAATCAGGCTGATCAAATGTCACCGGACCAGATCGCGGATATTGGTAATACTGCTAAAAAAAGAATTTCAGACTGGTACAACTGGGGATACATCGTTGATCAATATGAAAATCTGTTCCTCAGGGAAAATGAGAGGACACGGACATGAAAATACTGCTGGTTAACAAATTTCATTATATTAAGGGTGGATCGGAGACTTACTATCTGGGGTTGGGCAGGTTATTGGAAGAAAAAGGCCATGAGGTGATTTATTTTTCCATGAAGGATGAACGGAACCTTCCATGCAGCCAGGAACACTATTTTACAGAGAATGTGGAGTTTAACGGCAGGATGAGTAAGGCTGAGATGCTTCATACCGGACTTAAGATCTTGTATTCCAGAGAAGCAAAGAGAAAAATTAGCGCATTGATTCAAAGGGAAAGACCGGATATTGTTCACCTGAATCTGTTCCAGCGGCAGTTGACCCATTCCATCATTGATGCCGTGAAAAAATTTCATATTCCAATAATTTATACGGCACATGATCTGAATTGTATCTGTCCCAATTATATGATGCTGACCCATGGTAATATATGTGAGGAATGCAAAAACGGACACTATGGTGCCTGTTTCCGCAACCAGTGTGTAAAGGATTCCAGAGTAAAGAGTTTTTTATCTGCGGCAGAAGCTTACTTTTATAAATGGAAAAAGTCTTATCAGAAAATTGATTTGTTTATTACGCCTTCAGCATTTTATAAACGAAAGATAGAAGAAGCCGGCATTACCGCATCTCCGGTAGTACATATGAAAAATTTTCTGCCAGGGGGAAGTATCTATCGTGCCGCGTCGGAAAATGACTCCTATTTCCTGTATTTTGGCAGGCTCAGCAAAGAAAAAGGGATCATGACACTGTTAAAAGCCTACCGGGAATCCGGACTTGACAATCTGCTGTTCCTTGCAGGAAGCGGAGAGCTGGAAGAGAGGATCCGGGAGTATATCCGGGACAATCATCTGCAGGACAGAGTCCGGCTGCTGGGATTTCAGTCCGGGGAGGTATTGGAGCATACCGTTCAGAGAGCAAAATGCATCGTTCTGCCTTCTGAGTGGTATGAAAACGGACCATATACAGTTATGGAAGCAATGGCACAGGGAAAGCCGGTTATCGTAAGCAGCAACGGCGGTCTGCCGGAAATCGTGGAAAACGGGATAACCGGATATATTGCAAAGCCAAAGGACAGTACCAGTCTGGCGGAATGTATGAAGAAGATGGCGCGGCTTTCCAAAGAAGACTATCAGAGCATGGGCGAAAAAGCGGTGGCAAATGCAAAGAGAGATTTCAATGGGGATGAGTATCTGAAGAAATTAGTAAAGTACTACGAGCAGGTAAGGAGATCATATGGCAAAAATAGGAGTAGTAACATTACATAATTCCATTAATTATGGTGGGGCTCTTCAAGCTGTGGCGCTGAATGCATATCTAAAAAGACAGGGGCATGAAGTGGTTTTTCTGGATTACCAGAAGCCATGGCCGGTATATAACAGCCCATTTCGTTACCGGAAACTACGGATACACTATTATGGCAGTGAGGGAGTTGTGACGAAGTTCCGTATCATAGCCGGAATGGGGAAAACAGCCTTAAGCAATGTATTTTATTTCAGGCGAAAGAGGAAACATAATGGTTTTCGGGATTTCGTTCAAAAATATATAGCGGTAACACCTCATTACCAATCCTACCAGGCGTTAAAGGAGGGGTATCCGGACTGTGATTTCTATATCACCGGAAGCGACCAGGTTTGGAACAATTATTATACCATGGACAGATTTGACAAAGGCTATTTTCTGGATTTTGTAGCGGAAGGATGTAAAAAAATAGCATATGGAGCCAGTATAGGTGGGGCAAGGGACGATACTTATGTAAAGGAGATAATATCTCTGACTAAAGATTTTAAGGCAGTATCGGTAAGGGAGAAAAGCCTGGAAGATCAAATGAACAGGCTGGGAGCTGCCCAGGCTGTTACTGTTTTGGACCCAACTCTGCTGTTAACGAAAGAACAGTGGCTGAGATTTATAAAGCCGTCTGAGATAAAAGAACCGTATATCCTCATGTACGGATTGGAGTATTCCCCGGAACTGGACCGGGCAGTGGAATATTTAAGAGAAAAATATGGTTATAACATTGTTGACATATTTCCAGGGGCAACAAAATTGAAGCATATAAAGTATACCGATTGGTACTGTTCTCCGGAAGAATTTCTAAGGTATATCAAAAATGCTGCTTATGTTGTGACGAATTCTTTTCACGGGACGGTATTTTCCATTATTTTTGAAAAACAGTTTTTCACCATTCCCAGGGTACGTCAGGAGAGCCGGATGACAGATCTGTTAGATTCCCTAAAGCTTTCCAAAAATCTTTGGGACAGTAATAAGAATACATATTCATTTGATAAGGATAAGACAGATTATAAGGCAGTGAAAAACAGGATAAAAGAATTGCAGAAGTCGTCTTTTCAATTTTTAGAGGGGGCACTCAATGCTTAGTTTAAAAAATGCTGCCGGGCAGTATATAAAAGCCGATGCCTGGAACTTCTTTAACGTTTGCTGGATGCTTACCTTATTATCTTCTTCCATAGGGCGGTATATGAATTACAGCTATGCGATAACCCTGATTGCTTTTTTTATATATATCATACGTACCAGGAAGATCAATTTTAACTATATCAATATGCTATGGGGAATTTTTATCGGAATATTTCCGCTTTTGGATTATCTGGTTCATACTCCGGAATTTATACTTGTTGACATTCTTGGTTATGTGGTATCCCTGTGTGGGATTTTTGCAGTTCATGAATCAGTCAGAAGGTATGACGGTCTTATTTTGTTTATTAAATTCCGGGCGCTGATGGAGGCGTTCTTTGTACTTTTACAGCAGTTTGCTTACCCGGTATATGTTAAGTTTGCCTGGCGAATTCTTGGCACCTGGAATTACGATGCCGGGGGAATGGCACTGAGTATTTCCCTTTCGGCTTACATTATTGTATTCGGAATCGGGGCATTTTTATTTTGCAGGAACCGAAAGCATTCTTTTTTATATTTACCGGCAACTCTGTTTTGCTTCATTGCCCTTATCTATACGGACAAAAGAACAATTATGTTTGTGGCATTGGCATTATGTATGATCGCATATTTTATCAATTGTAATAAAAAGACCAGAATAAGGCGGCTGTTTCTGCTGCCGGTATTAGTAATCTGCATTGTAGGATTTGGTATTTTATTTTACCGTGCGTTTGGGAATGAAAATGCAATTGGCAGGATTATTGAAACGCTGATTGACTTTTCCGGGCAAAAGGATATTACGAACAACCGGAGTGAGATACAGGCTGTCGCCTGGAGACTGTGGGGAGAATCCAATTCCTCAAAATGGTTTGGGATTGGTTGGGGGGAGTTTAAGCATAACTTCACTTTATTTAAGAATACATCACAGGTACATAATATTTACATTCAATTGCTTTGTGAGACAGGCATTGCAGGGTTCGTCTGTTTTGTATCGGTACAGCTGGTATGTCTGCTGTCTTCCCTGCATTTGTTCATACGATTATTTGGTGAAGACAGCAGCAGGAGGAATTTAATTGGATTTTCCGTAACGGGTCAACTCATATTTGGCATATATGGCTTTACCGGGAATCCGCTTTATGACAGCACCTGCTATCTCATGTACTTTATGATGATCACAATTTTAATCGTAGTCAGGCGGAGCTGCAGACTGGAGAGAAGACACCTATGAAGATGGAGAGAACAAAAAATTTTGTCAGAAGTACTGTTTACGGAATCATGAATGCGATGGTTATGATGCTGCTCCCTTTTGTAATCCGGACGGTGATGCTCTATATTCTGGGTGAAGAATATATTGGTTTGAACAGCCTGTTTACTTCTGTTTTCAGCGTTTTGAACTTTGCGGAGCTGGGATTCGGAGGAGCCATTGTCTACTATATGTATAAACCAATCGCTTCCGGTGACGAGGACACCATATGTTCCTTATTAAACCTTTTCCGTAAATTTTATTATTTTGTTGGCGGTGCGATTCTGCTGCTGGGAATTGCCATTATGCCATTTATGGAACATCTGATCCATGGGGCATGGCCCAGGGACATTAATATATACGTGTTGTATCTGGTGTATCTGTTTAACGCGGTATTTGGCTATTTTTTCTACGGATATAAAGCCTGTTTACTGACCGCGCACCAGAGGAATGATGTATCCAGCAGAATATCTATGTTTGTATATGTGGGGATTTATCTGGTGCAGGCAGCTGTACTGCTGTTATTTAAAAATTACTATGTATATGTAATCTTTACCCCAGTCTGTACGATTTTAATCAATGTGATCACAGCCGTCATCGTGAAAAAAATGTATCCCAGGTATTTTTGCAGGGGCAGAGTATCAGCGGATATCAGATCCGGGATGAAACAGAAGCTTTTAGGCTTAATCTGTTACCGGCTGGGCGGAACGGCTTTGGTTTCGGTAGATAATATTGTGATATCCAGCTTTTTGGGATTGGTGATACTGGTGAAATTCAACAATTATTATTATATTCTGTTTGCTGTGGGAAGTATCCTGACTATTTTCCATAATTCCCTGACAGCAGGTGTGGGGAACAGTCTGGAAACGGAGACTCCCCAGAAGAATTACCAGGACTATAAAATGCTGGTATTTATCAACCACTGGCTGTGCGGATGGTGTGCAATCAGCCTGCTCTGTCTGTATCAGAACTTTATGTGGCTCTGGGTCGGACAGGAACGGCTTTTTGGAATGGATACGGTGATTCTATGTGTCCTGTACTTTTATACCAGCTATGTAAGGAAAATTGTTACGGTATACCGGGATGCGGCAGGAGTCTGGTATGAAGACCGGTTTAGACCCTTGGTTACGGTAATTTTGAATTTGATTTTGGATATTGTGTTTGTAAAATTATTCGGCATTAACGGGATTTTATTTTCAACGGTCTTCATATCCCTGTTTATATCATATCCCTGGGAGCTGAAGGTATTTTATAAAGTTGTTTTAAAGAGAAGTTCCATGGAGTACTACTGGGATTTGCTGAAACAACTGTCTATAACGGTGATCGCTGCCCTGTGTACGTATTTTGTGTGCCAGTTGGTTTCCGTTCCGGGTTCTGTGGTTTCCTTTTTAGGGCAGGCCGGTATATGTCTGGTTATACCGAATTTACTGTATGTGATTGTATTCCATAACAGACCGGAGTTTGGCAGAGTGACAGCTATTATAAAGAGGCAGCCATGGAAGAGATAGAAAGAGGAGAAACTATGAATATTGAACATATCTGGAAATGGACGGACAACCCGGTTATGGATTGGTCCGGGATTCCTTATGGTTTATTTGAAGCTATGAAAAAGCAGTCGGATGCGGTGTCAGACAGTTCTTACTGTCTGAAGAACAGAAAACCGGAGCGGATTTTGCTGTCCAGGGCTGCCAACAAGCTGTTCAGACAATCGGATTACCGCCTGGATGAAATTGCATGGGGTGAAAAATGTGTGAATGAAAACCTGAAGATCATTCCCGGGAACCGTTATTTCATGTACCGGGAATATGATACGAAAGTAACGGAACATACATATATCTATATAGATTTGTCTGATGATTACCTTTACCGGCTGTACCAGGCGCAAAGCCCGATTTTAAAATATACTGCAATGCCGCCGAACACTTCTGCAGAAGTCATGAAAGTGAGAAGGGATAAGGCAGTGAAGTTCTATAAAAAATGTAAAGGGATTTTTACTATGGGACAATGGCTTGTGGACGACCTGGTCAGCAACACCGGAATAGATCCCGGAAAAGTCCATGCAATCGGCGGCGGATGCAACGTGGATATTTCCAGTATTGACCGCTCCGGGAAGCAGTCCAACAAAATATTGTTTGTAGGGAAAGAATTTGAGCGAAAAGGCGGGGAAGTGGTTCTGGAGGCATTTAAGATCTTAAAAAAAGAAAAAATGCCGGATGCCGAACTTTATATCGCAGGACCGGAGAACTGGCCTTTGCCAGGGGAAATCCCGGAGGGGGTAAATTTCCTTGGATTGATGAGGCCGGAAAAGCTGGCTGCATATTATAACCTTTGCGACATATTTGTGATGCCCTCACGGTCAGAACCTTTTGGAATCGTTTTCGCAGAAGCATTGATTTTCGGGCTTCCCTGTATAGCCAGCAATGCATTTTCCATGAAAGAGATCATCACAGAGGGAAAGAACGGGTATCTCATTGATAAAGAAAACCCGGTGGAGCTGGCTGATAAAATGCACCGGCTGCTGCACAATGAGGATATCAAAAGTTATGTTGCCGGCCATCAGGAAGCATACAGAAAGAAATATTCCTGGGATACGATTGCAAAGTTTGTTTTAACAACTATTCAGAACGACAGGTGACCGGACAGTTGCATGGTAATTCTGGCAAGGCAGCCACATGCAAGGCAGATCGCCCATAAAGCAATTTGTATTACAGCTACAGGCAAGATAGCAGCTTTAAAATAGTTTATTACGAAAACGGAGGAACCGATTATGAAAATTACCGTCATTGGGACAGGATATGTGGGGCTGGTAACAGGCGCGTGTCTGTCTGAAATGGGAAATGAAGTAATCTGCGTGGATACCAATGCAGATAAAATTGAAAATCTGCAGAATGGAATCATTCCAATCTATGAACCCGGTCTGGAGGAAATTGTAGTTCGAAATTTGGAGCTGGGTCATCTTAGCTTTACTACATCACTGCAGGAAGCAATGAAAAAGTCAAAAATCTGTTTTATTGCAGTTGGAACACCTATGGGAGAAGACGGAAGTGCAGACCTGCAATACGTGCTGTCCGTGGCAGCGTCCATAGGAAAATATATGGAGAAACATATCTTTGTTATTGACAAATCCACAGTTCCGGTGGGAACTGCAGAAAAGGTACGCAAAGCCATTCAGATGGAACTGGATAAACGCGGTCTTGATCTGACATTTGACGTGATCTCCAATCCTGAATTTTTAAAGGAGGGAAATGCTATTTCAGATACCATGCGCCCGGACAGAATCGTCATTGGCGCCGATAATGAACAGGCATTTTCCATGATGAAAGAACTTTATAAGCATTATGTACTGAACACCAACCATTTTATCTGCATGGATATCCCCAGTGCAGAAATGACCAAGTATGCAGCCAATTCCATGCTGGCAGCCAAAATAAGCTTTATGAATGAAATGGCTAATATCTGTGAACTGGTGGGGGCGGACGTCAATCATGTGAGGCTTGGAATCGGCAGTGATTCCAGGATCGGATACAGTTTCATTTATCCGGGCTGCGGATACGGCGGTTCCTGTTTCCCTAAGGATGTGCAGGCATTGATCCGGACAGCAGAAGAGTCGGGCTATCAGGCATCCCTCTTGAAATCCGTAGAAGAGGTGAATTCCATGCAGAAGAAAGTCCTGGTACAAAAGGTGACAAATTATTTTGGGGAAGACCTTTCCAATAAGTGTTTTGGTGTATGGGGTCTGGCATTTAAACCGGAGACGGATGATATGAGGGAAGCGGCTTCCATTACCATTATTTCGGAACTCACAAAAAGAGGTGCGAAGATTAAGGCTTATGATCCCAAGGCGGAAAGAGAAGCCCGAACCTGCTATCTGAAAGATAATGCTGATGTGGAATATGTAAAAAGCAAGTATTCTGCATTGGTGGATGTGGATGCCATGCTGCTGATTACCGAGTGGAAAGAATTCCGTTCCCCGGATTTTCAGGAAATGATGCAGCGAATGAAAAACCCGGTTATTTTTGACGGGAGAAACCAGTATGAAAAGAAGGCTGTAGAAGAGCTTGGATTTACCTATTATCAGATAGGGGTAGGGAAATAAAAGGTCATGCAGAAAGGATAAAAAAGTGAAGAACAGAATTTTAGTTACAGGTGGAGCGGGATTTTTAGGTTCCCATTTATGTGAGCGGCTGGTAGAAGAAGAAAACGAAGTAATCTGTGTGGATAATTTATTTACCGGCAGTAAAAAAAATATTGAGCATCTGTTTGGGAAGCGTAATTTTGAGTTTCTCCGGCATGATATTGTGAATCCGCTGTATGCAGAGGTTGACATGATCTATAATCTGGCGTGTCCTGCAAGTCCGATTCATTACCAGTATAATCCTATTAAAACAACCAAAGCCAGCGTGCTGGGTGCCATGAATATGCTGGGGCTGGCGAAAAGAGTCCATGCGAGAATCTTACAGGCGAGTACCAGTGAAGTGTATGGAGATCCGGAGATCCACCCTCAGCCGGAAAGCTACCGGGGATGTGTCAATACCATAGGAATCCGTTCCTGCTACGATGAGGGAAAGCGGGTGGCTGAGACGCTGTTTTTCGACTACCACAGACAGCATAACGTAGATATAAAAGTCATGAGAATCTTTAATACATATGGACCAAAGATGCATCCCAATGATGGAAGAGTGGTATCTAATTTTATTGTACAGGCGCTGAAAAACGAAGATATCACGATCTACGGAGATGGAAGCCAGACGAGAAGCTTCTGCTATGTGGATGATTTAATCGAAGGTATGGTCAGGTTGATGAACTCTCACGAAGGATTTACGGGTCCGGTAAACATCGGCAATCCGGGTGAATTTACGATTAAAAGTCTTGCAGAACTTGTGATTGAATTAACCGGAAGCAAATCGAAACTGGTATTTCACCCGCTGCCGTCTGATGATCCCATGCAGAGAAAACCCGTGATTGAACTTGCCAGAAGAGAGCTGGGCTGGGAGCCGGGCATCTGTCTGAGAGAAGGTCTGGAAAAAACAATCCGGTATTTTTCAGATTTATGATGGAGGTAAAACTGATATGCAAACGATTCCGAAGATACTTCATTACTGCTGGTTTGGAAAAGGTGAAAAAAGCAAATTAATACAATTCTGCATAAGCACCTGGGAGAAGATACTCCCGGATTATCAGATCATAGAGTGGAACGAAAATAATTTTGATTTAAACCTTGCACCAGCGTATGTAAAACAGGCTTATGAATGCAGAAAGTACGCGTTTGTAAGTGACTATGCTAGAATTCAGGTACTTTGCAATTACGGCGGAGTGTATCTGGATACTGATGTTGAGGCTGTAAAACCCCTCAATGATATTCTGGACAATGAAACCTTTGTATCGGGATTTGTCACAGATAAATTGTTAACGGCTGCATTCATTGCAGCGGTGCCCTATCATCCTTTTTTGGCTGAATTTTTAAAAACGTATCAGTCGCGTGACTTTCTCTTAACAGATGGGAAAATGGACATTACCCCCATTAACGATCATATGACCATACTGGCAGAAAAGTATGGTTTAAAGACGGATGATTCGCTGCAAATAGTTCAATCCGATATGAAGATTTACCCGGTGGAATATTTTACCGGTTACGACATGGATAATTCTCATATTAAAAAAACGGAAAATACGTATCTGATTCATCATATGATGGGTACCTGGCTGGAATTGTCATTATCGGAAACGATGAAATTATCAATCAAAAAGCTGCTCATAAAAATAATGGGACATGACAAATTCGACCGTTTTAACAACGGACGGAAAAGGAGATAACCCAGATGAGAATACTATACTATTCTTTTTCCTGTGCACCCTGTGCCGGAAGTGATGAAGGGCTTGGATGGCTCTGGCCCTTTTACATGAGAAATGACCATGAAGTCTATGTAGTGACGCGTAAGGACAGAAAGCCGCAGATAGAGCGATACTTAAAAGATCAGAACATAACCAACATGCGTTTTTTCTACTGCGACATACCGGATTGGATGAATTTCTATTATAAAACAGGAAAAGGTTTTCTGGCGTATCAGAAATTATGGCAGTATCCGGCATATGGGATGATAAAAAAGCTGCATAAGAAATATCAGTTTGACTTGATACATCATGTTTCTACAACGGATTTTCGCTTAATTGGGTTTGTCTATAAATTAGATACACATTATATTTTAGGACCGCTGGGTGGGGCACAACAGACTCCGGCATACTTAAGAGACTATACAAAGAACAACAGCCGGGAAGAAAAAATGAGAGCTTTGATCAACCGTTTGACGATTTCAAATCCCGGGTATCAAAAAGCAATCAATAAAGCAGATTATATTTTTCTGGCAAACAAAGAGACCTATCAATATATTTACCCTTATATCAAAGAAAAAGAAAGATGCCGGCTGCTTTTGGATATTGCAATTGATAAAAGCAAAATTTCACCGGGGGAAGATACAGGAAGGCAGAAAACAGACCGGAAAACAGATTCGATAGCAGATCAGGACAAAGTTATGACCTTCATTTGGTCAGGCAGGATGGTTTACCGGAAAGGGCTGGAACTATTACTTGATGCTCTGGATTGCATCGACAGAAAACTTCCGTATAAAGTAGTGCTTTGCGGTGAGGGTCCTGAAATGGAACATTTGAAAGAATTGAGCCGGGAAAAGCGGCTGGAGGGGCATATCAGCTTCACGGGGCAGCTAACCTATGAAAAAATGCAGAAGAATTA
>NZ_JAWYAJ010000059.1:0-2872 GCF_034124845.1 Robinsoniella sp. | reverse complement strand
ATGTAACTAAAAATTCCTTGAAAAATAAGGAAAAAACACTTGACTATATAGGGAGTGTATATTTTGAAAAAATTTACCGAACCACTGAAAAATTTAATCCCTGGTTTCATCGTCTGCCTGGTGATTTCCGGCATTGCCCAGATAATCAGTTCTTTTGTCCCGGCTGTGGGCTCTGCCCTGTTTGCCATTGGCATCGGCATCCTTTGCGGCAATACATTTTTAAACAGGGATTCCCTGAACAAAGGGTGTAAGTTCTCTGAATCCAGGCTTTTGGAGTATTCCATTGTCCTCACCGGGCTTACACTTCACCTGTCTGATATCCTTGGCATTGGCATCTTCGGCATTCTTTTCATTGCTCTGCAGATGGCATTTACCATCACCGGAACCTACCTCATCGGCAAGCGGCTGGGCTTTCACAAAAAGTTCTGCCTTTTGATGTGCGCCGGGAATGCCGTCTGTGGTTCTTCAGCCATTGGAACCATATCTCCAGTAATTGACGCAGATGCAAAAGACAAAGGAATTTCCATCACCATTGTAAATATTACCGGTACCTTTCTGATGGTGATCCTTCCCCTCATCACAGGAATACTCTATCACGATGAGATCATCCATACATCCGGTATGATCGGCGGAATTCTGCAGTCTATTGGCCAGGTCATTGCCTCGGCAAAATTTATCAACGATGATGTTGTACAGATGGCAACAATTTTTAAAATTATCCGAATTGTATTTTTGGTTGTGGTAGCTTTGGTCTTTTCCAAAATGAACACTGCTGACGGAGAAAAGCTGTTCTTAGGGAAACAAAAAAAGGATTCCCACAGCAAAAAAATTTCCTGCGGAATCCCCTGGTTTATCATAGGATTTTTTATCTTCAGTATCATAAGCAGTTTCGGTATCGTCCCACTCCCCCTGGTTAAGGCAGCAAAACTGGTAAGCGGGCAGTTTGAAATCATCGCTCTGGCCGCCATCGGAATGCGGGTTAAATTCCAGGATCTTTTAAATGAGGGTCCAAAGTCTATGCTGTATGGAGGTCTGGTAGGAACCATGCAGACTGTATTAGCAATGGGACTTCTCTTTCTCCTTTAATATCCCGGTCTTAATATCCCGGTCATTGAAAGGGTATTACAATTTCGGTGACATATTTATTTGGATTTCCTTTAAAAATCATACCCGGTCCCTTATGGTATATTTCCCTGGATGGGGTCAGGCAGGTGAATCCACGATCTCTGGCAAAGTCAAGCAGCGCTTTATAAGCTCTGTGCAGCTCCTCATAACTGCCTGTATGTGTTGTGCAGACTGCCTTTGGAACAGCCGGCAGCTGTTTGCAACTGATATTCTTCCCGTCAACGATGCCTTTTGTGGGGACACAGATTTCAATATCCGCTTCTTCCTTAAAATCATCGTCGTAATAACAGCAAAATGGTTCACCGGCTCCTTTTCCTTTCACTTCCTTATAAATATCAGACATATATTTCCCCATATCCTGATACCTTCCACGATATCTCATGGAAGCAGCTGTAATTGCCGGAAAGCTTTTCAGCTCAATTTTATATTCCATCAATTCCACCTCCGCTTCTTTGGGCTTCAGGCAGCGGTCCATCCGGCGGATAAGTTCCTTTTCTTTTTGAATCTGCCTGCGGATCATCTCCTGCTTTTCTTCCAGATAGTAGGACAGATCTTCTGCACTTTCGCAGTTTTCCAGAATCTCCTTCACTTGTGCAATACCGAAATCCAAATCCCGGAGAAACTGAATCAGTTCTGCTTTTTTGAAATCTTCCCCGTTATAATAGCGGTAACCGTTGTCAGCTCTGCAGGACGGCTTCAAAATTCCCTCCTCATCATAATAGCGCAGAGATTTCACCGTCAACCGGGTGATTTTAGAAAATTCACTTATCTTATACATGTTCCGCCTCCTTGTTACACTTATTGTAAACCTTCCAGTGCGGTGGAATGTCAAGGGATTTTGATTCTGAATTAATTCAGGGAATCTTCAAATTTCTGTACATTATCCTTTTTCCCAACTACTACGATTATGTCTCCCTCAGAGAAACGGTAATGGGGGTTAATCTCAATATCCGTTTTATTCCCCCGCTCAATCGCAATGATATTCAGCCCAAACTTCTGACGCAGATCCGCTTCCACAATACTTTTATCCACCAGTGAACCAGATAATTTTATTTCCGTAATTTCCACATTATTATTCAGGGAAATATAATCTAAAACGCTGTTGGCAAGCAATCGGTTCGCAAGTCGTACCGCCATATCGCTTTCCGGATATACCACCTGTGCCCCTATTTTTTCTAGAACGGCTCCCTGATCGGGGCTGATGGCTTTTGCAATGACTCTGGGCACTCCCAGACTTACAACATTGAGCGTTGTAAGAATACTGGTATCAATTTTCTCACCAATGCAGACTACCACCGTATCACAATTTTGAATTCCGATTTCCTCCAGTACTTCTTTTGTAAGGGTCTCAGCCACAAATGCATTTTCTGTGTATTGCCTCAATTCCTTTACTTTACTCTCTGTATTGTCAATTACAATCACTTCTTCTCCAGCTTCTGACAGGGTTTTAGCCAGAGCAGTTCCAAATCTCCCAAGCCCGATAATACCATAGGAATATGTTTCTCTATTTCTTCTCATAATCTTAACCTTTCTGTTTACTATTTTCTATAAAAGATATTCTAAGTTCCATACAGCCGGCTATGCAGCTGATAACGCCTAACCTATAATAATGGTTTCTTCCGTGTAACTTACATTGGAAGTTTCCTTAAATACCCAAAGTGATGCAATCGTCAGCGGTCCAAGCCTTCCGATAAACATCGTTATAATTAATACGACTTTACTTGCCACGCAAAGATCCGGTGTAATT
>NZ_JAWYAJ010000058.1:0-3025 GCF_034124845.1 Robinsoniella sp. | reverse complement strand
GCCGATTACAGAATATATCAACAAAACCCGAATCGAAAAGGCAAAGGAATACCTGATCAATCCGGGAACCCTGGCATATGAGGTCGCCGGGCTGGTCGGCTATAATGATCCTACTTATTTTTCTTCGATCTTTAAAAAATATACCGGGTTAAGCCCCACCGAATTTAAGCATCAGTATCGTTATAAGAGAAATTAAAAATTAACTGCCCCGGAAACAGCCAGTACAGCTTTGCTCAAATAATTAAGCCATACTGTACGAACTATTTCCGGGGCAGATTTCCATTACCGTCAGCTGTCACCTGGATTTTCAATTTGAATCTTTGATTTTACATTTTTAGCCCCGTTAATCTCCAGAACAACCTGAATCTTTCCTGCCTTGTATTCGGTAAGGGGATACACCAGAGGCTCCTTTAAATTACTCACATCAATGATTTCCTCTTTCTCATCCTGAATAATATGCATGAGCAGCTGACCTTCTTCACTGCTGACCTGGGCATGCAGCACTGCCTGATTGTCATCAATTCTAAATTTTGCACTCTTGCGGAATCCCTCCGATGCGTATTTAAAGCTTAAGTTCCAGTCATCACCCCATTTATTTTCAATGGAAGCCATGATAATGCCGGTGTTCCAGGTGTTTTTATCCAGGAAGTCATCCGTGGTAAATGCCAGGACAATGAAAGAAATCAAACATCCAAGCATCAGGATTCCTGACAGGATCGCCGCTATGATAAATCCAAAACCTTTACTTGATTTCTCCACTGCCATTTCCCCCTGACGTCCCTGATTTTCTTCGCCGCAGTTTTCACAGTATCTGGCTGACTGCCTGATCCGGTATCCACAATTTCTGCATAAAATCCTATTTTCACCTCTGGTAACCATATAGATAATCAAGCCTAAAATCGGGGTTGCAATGAACACGATGATCATCCAGAGCAGTCCATTTTCCCCCCTTTTCATACAATCCCGATAGATCCAGATGCAGATGCACACATAGACCAGAAGTGCACATAAAAGCCCGCCAAACAAGAGGCCGCCCGCAAGCAAACTGATGGTTCCAATCCCTTCTGTCACTCCCCATATTGCCACCCGCAGTATAATTGCTGCAATTAAAATTACAATTCCAATGATGATATACTTTTTCTTTTTATCAGAATTCATGCTTTGTTCCCTCCTTTTTCCAGAACCAGAACCATCTTTTCTTTTAAATCAGAAAACCACATGCCAGCGGCTGTAAGCGCCACACCTGCAAGAACCATATAAATGCAGGCACTCATAACCAGCTTTGCCAGTAACATGTTCGGAATTAAAAAATACCCCAAAAATGCCAGCATTCCAAACAGCAGTCCATTTAAAAGCATTGGAAGAAACCACAGTGATATTGTTCTGGTACCGGCAGCCGATTTTAAATACGCTTCTTTTTCCCTGACCTGCCTCATCAGGATTTTATTGAGATTATCATCCGGCTTCTCAGAAGAAGCCATGGCATTTTTAATTTCTTTACCCAAACGGTCATTGAACTGGGGTTCACATGGATTCCGGGCTCTTTGATTCTGGGCACTTTGATCCTGGTAACTTTGATCCTGGTAACTTTGATCCTGGTAACTTTGATTCCGGGCTCTTTGTCCCTGGTCTCTATCATTTAGATTTCGATTACTTTGTTGTCTATCATCCTGCATAGTCATATCCCTGTTCCTCCAATCTTTTCTTAATCATGCTGCGGGCTTTATGCAGCCTGCTCTTTATGGTACCCGTGGGCTTTTTCATAATCTTTCCGATCTCCTCCAATGAAACCTCACAGGTATAATAGAGAATCACTGGTATCCGAAACTTCTCCGGCAGTTCCTCCATGATCTTTCGCAGCACCCCGTCCCGGATTCGTGCCAGAACTTCACTTTCCAGATCAACCTGGTCTGCCGCCAGATTTTCATTGTCGTCATCCAGGGATACACTTGGGGCAATCCGGCTGTGCCTTGCCATTTTCCGCACTTCATTCATCCACAGTCCATTTGTAACAGAAAATAAAAATGCTTTCGGATTTCCATCCCGTTTCACTTCCATGGAAAGTTCCAGAACTTTTAAAAATGTCTTCTGATACAAATCCTCTGCATCTGCCCGGTTTCTGCATAACCTGGAACAAAACCGGTATATGTCCGTTCCATATTGTTCAATCAAAACTTCTACCTGATCTGCAAGCACATCCACACCTCCTTTTTACCCTGCTATTATATAATCGTCATAACTTTCGGTGGGGTTCATTTTATTTTTATAATTATTTTTGATTTCATAAAGATAGCCCCGGATTTCCTGGTGTTTCAAAACCTCCTTGAAACAAACAGAAAAACCGGGGCTTCCATCTGAATAACATTCTTTGCTGCAGGCTCTTGATTTCTAACCTGTCACCATTAGCTGCTCTGGTTCGGTATATAAGTCCGTATCCTGCCCACAAATTCTGAAAAGTTCTGTGTCTGCAGCACAACTCTTCCCGGTCCCGTGAGTCTTGTAATAAATAAGCCTTCACCACCCAGGAAAATATTCATACCTCCGCGCATCATTTCCACTTCATACCGCACCGTGTTTTCAAATGCCACTAAATTTCCGGTGTCAACCTTAAGGACTTCACCCGGAGCCAGCACCTTTTCCACCTTATTGCCATCTACTTCTAAAAATGCCATGCCGTTTCCGGACATTTCCTGCAGGATGAACCCTTCACCACCAAAAAAACCGGCTGACATCTTTTTCGTAAAGACTGCCCTTACATCTACCATGTTCTGAGCGCACAAAAATGCTCCCTTTTGGCAGATCAGACTTCCATAAGTACTCAGATCCACCGGCAGAATTTCTCCCGGAACCGTAGCGGAGAATCCGATGGTAACGCCATCCTGCATGGCTGAATAGGTGGTCATAAAAAAGGACTCCCCGGAAAACATTCTTCCCAATCCTTTCATAATCCCGCCTCTTGCATTTGTAGTCATATCAATTCCTTCACTCATCCAGGACATACCGCCAGACTGGGTATAAATGGCTT
>NZ_JAWYAJ010000057.1:0-4855 GCF_034124845.1 Robinsoniella sp. | reverse complement strand
AATTTGTCCCACAGAGGCAGATACTGATTTATCCGGCTGTCAGCAATGATTATTCGGAAACTTCCCCTTTTCCATCGGTACAGGAAAACGGGACAGATTTTTTACTGACAGCTAAGAAGATGAGTGACTATCTGGATCTGTACCAAAGCTGTGACGAAGACCGGCAGAGTCCTTACTTTGCACCGCTGCTGGCACAGGATTTCTCCGGACTGCCCAGGACGCTTGTTATTACGGCAGAATTTGATCCTCTCAGGGATGAAGGAGAGGAATATGCAAGAAAATTAATCGAAGCGGGAAATGCAGTGGAGGTGCATCGCATTCAGGATGCCCTGCATGGTTTTTTTGCGCTCGGCATTATGAGTTACCATGTTCAGGAGAGTTTTGAAATTATAAACAGTTTTTTAAAGGGGGTCTAGGAAATGGCTGAGACCAAGCTGGCCCGTTGGCGAAAATTAGATAATGCGGCGAAGATATTTCCGGCTACCAGCGGAAAGAAGGATACCAGGGTATTTCGTTTTTCCTGTGATTTAAAGGAAACAATCCAGGGAGAAATCCTGCAGGAGGCATTGGATAAGACCATCGAGGCTTATCCCATGTTCTGTTCTGTGATGCGAAAAGGCTTTTTCTGGTTCTATCTGGAGAAAAGCCCTCTGCGCCCTGTAGTGAAGGAAGAGAGTAAGCTTCCGTGCAGCAATATCTATGTCCGGGATAAGAAGAGTCTTTTATTTGAAGTAACCTATTTCAAAAACAGAATAAACTTTGAGGTTTTCCATGCGTTGACCGATGGAACGGGAGCGATGCAGTTTACCAGAGAACTGGTGAAAAATTATATTCTGGCTGCCCACAAAGAGGATTTTCCGGAAGAAGTACCTCTGGACACACAGGATCTTACCGATGCAGACATGGAAGATGACAGCTTCTTTAAATATTATTCCAAAACAAAATCTGATGAGAAATCAGATGTAAAACAAAAATCAGTTCATTCCTATCAGTTGCGGGGATTGAAGTCAGATTACGAAAATATGCACATTACGGAAGGAATGGTTTCCGTAAAGCAGCTTTTAGATAAATCCAGGGAATATGGCGTGTCAATGACCGTATTTCTCACAGCAGTCTATCTGTGCGCTATTCACCGGGAAATGAGTCCCAGACAGGAAAAATATCCGGTTGTTCTGATGATACCGGTAAATCTGCGCAAATATTTTCCATCCCAGTCCATGCTTAATTTTTTCAGCTGGATTGATGCGGGATACCAGTTTGAAACAGGTGTTACCACATTTAAAGACGTGGTAAACCATGTGAAAGAGTTTTTTAAAAGTGAACTTACCAAGGAGCGGGTTGCTGGCAGGATGAATGAATTCATGAACCTGGAGCAGAATCCTTTTTTAAGAGTTGCACCACTGGCGTTCAAGAATCTCTGTCTGCTTGCAGGGGCAAAGTTTACCTCCAAAAATGTTACCGCAATCTTTTCAAATATGGGTGTTGTGGACATGCCGGAAGTATATCGGCCATATATCAAATGGTTCCATGTGTTCACCAGTACGCCGAAAACGGAACTTTGCATGTGCTCTTTTGAAGATCATGTTGTTCTAAGCTTTACATCCAGATTTGAAAGTGAAAATGTACAGCGGAATTTTTTCCGCATTTTAAATGAACAGGGCATTGAAGTGGAGATGTTAAAGGATAAATACCCGGAAAAGAGAAAACCGGTATATCCCGGAATGCAGTTTTTTAAGCTGTTTTCTTTCTTATGCCTGGCAGCCGTGGTAATCTGTGTGATGGCAAATGTAATTATAACGCCCCACAGCATCTGGTCGCTGTTTGTAGGCGGAGCCATGCTCTGTATGTGGCTGGCACTTGCAGTAGGCTTTTACAAACGTCGGAATCTGCTGAAAAATGCCATGTGGCAGCTATTGCTTATCATTGCCTGCTGCCTCGCCTGGGATGCATTTACGGGGTGGAACAGGTGGTCAATTGATTATGTACTGCCTGGGATCAGCCTGTTAACCACCATTTCGATTCTGACAATTTCCAAGGTACAGCAGTTAACTCCGCCGGAATATATGATCTATTATGTGATGTCAGCGGGTGTTGGAATTGTCCCGTTTCTGCTGCTTTTGACCGGGTGCGTCGGCGTCCACTATCCTTCTGTGATCTGTTCGGGGCTGTCATTTTTATTTATTGCGGCACTGGTTATCTTTAAATGGAAAGATTTTATGGTGGAACTGCATAAGAAATTTCACTTTTAAGATACGGGTGAGTATTTCAGGGAGGATAAAACATGCTGGTTATAAACAGTTTAGAAGAAGGCGCTGCGGTATTTAAAGCCCTGGGTTCCGATCTCAGAGTAAATATCATAAAGCTGCTTATAAAAAATAAAGAAATGAATATGCGGGAACTGGCATCGGCACTTCATATTACAAACGGAGCCATTACCAGCCATATTAAAAAACTGTCAGAGGCGGGGATTATCGATGTACTGACAGAATGCGGTGGAAGAGGAAATCAGAAAATCTGCCGGCTGAAGGTAAATGAAATTCTGGTGGATGCGAAGGAACAGGACAAAAAAGAAATGAGCCTTTTAGAGACAGAGTTTAAGGTGGGGGATTATTGCGATTATGAGGTATACCCCACCTGCGGGCTGGCTGCAGGGGATCACCGCATTGGGGGGTGGGATAATCCGGAAGATTTTGCAAGTCCCGAGCACGTAGATGCGGGCATTATCTGGTTCGCCCAGGGATATGTGGAATATAATATGTCCAGATTATTATCGCCCGGTCATCAGATATCCCAGATCACACTGTGTTTTGAGATCTCATCCGAGGCACCCAGTTATAACAATGAATGGATGTCGGATGTCACCTTCAAACTCAATGGACAGTCTCTTGGAAAATGGACAAGTCCCGGTGATTTCGGAGGAAGACACGGCATTTATACCCCGCTGTGGTGGAGCAGAACCCTGAACCAGTACGGTCTTTTAAAACTGTTGGTCATCAACCAAAGCGGTACATATGTGGATGGACTGCAGATATCGGATGTGGGACTGGATCAGCTGCAGCTGGAAAAGGCAGGGATAATCCGGTTTCGCTTTGAAGTGGAGAAGGAATCAGAGCATGTGGGCGGACTCACGTTATTTGGTTCCGGTTTCGGAAATTATAACCAGGATATTATGGTTCGGGTTCATTATGAAAATGAATGATCGGAACAAATATCGAAAAGTAAATATGAGAATCATAGATAGGGCAGCCTGCAAAAGGTTGTCCTTTTTGACATTCTTTCTTTTTTGTTATATATTAAAATATAGGTAAAAATATCAAAATATACAGAATTTTTAAATAGAACGGGGGGTTCTATGAAAGAAAGACGCCATCATCAATTCATTTTTCAGCTAAAAAGCAAGATTATTGTTATTTTTGTTGTCTGTGTTATCATTCCAAGCATTTTCTTTTTAGGCTTTTTTGTAAAAAGCTATTTTTCATATGCGTTAAAGAGCATCATTGCAGAAAAGCAGAACATCATGAAAGAAACCCATAAAAATATCGAGTTGCAGTTTTCCAGTTTTAAGGATACCTCCATGTCCCTGTATTATAATGAGGCTGCCAAGAATTACATTAACCGGGAGGACTACTCAAAGGAAGACAAGTACATATCCCAGCTGCTAAGCAGTATCGTGAATTCTGAGAAATATATTGTTTCCGCCGTACTGGATCTGAATGGGACAATTTATAAATCCGGTTATCACTATCTGAACTGGGAGGAATATCTGGACGAACATCTGGATCAGGTTCTGGATAAAAAAGGGAAAGTGGTCTGGATTCCCACCGAACAGATGTCTGCATCCTATAATCAAAGGCCGAAAAACTTTGCACTGGCAAGGGCAATCAACTCGGCGAATCAAAATGTAGGGACACTTTGGCTGTTTTTTTCAGAGGATCTGTTTACCAATATTTTAAAAAATCCCATATATCATGAAGCTGGTACGGATTACTATATCGTTTCCCAGAACCGGCACATCGTGACCAGCAATTATGAAGAAGATACAGGGATGGTTCAGAATGGAGAACTGTTTACAAAGGCACTTACGCAGCAAAACGGATCCTTTTCCTATCGTGATCCGGATACCGGAAAAGAAAAAACGGTGGTTTGTTCCTCCTCCGAGGTAAATGACTGGGTACTCTTAACGGTAACGGATCAAAGTGTTATTTTTAAGGATGTAATTTATATTAAGTGGATGGCTGCGGTGACAGCATGCCTCTATGCGGTTTTCCTGTTCACGGCATATTACATTTTGTCTCACTATATTTTTAAGCCTATGCAAAACTTAAGTGCAGGCCTTCGCAGAGTGTCCCAGCGGGATTTTCAGAGGATTGAGGAAAATACAAGTGGGGATGAAATGGGGATGCTGACAGCGAATTTTAACTATATGGTGGATGAAATACAATGTCTGATCCAGGATATCCGGGAGGAAGAAAAAGCAAAGAATGAAGAAAAGATCAAAGTACTTTCTATGCAGATCGGACCGCATTTTATTTACAATACCCTGAATACCATTAAATGGATGGCGGCGGCAAATAAGCAGACGAACATCAAGAAGATGATTGAGTCCCTGATTAAACTAATGGTCAGCGTTACCTATCATACCAATGAGGAAATAACCCTTGGGCAGGAAGTAGAACTGCTGGGCTGCTATGTGTATATCCAGAAAATGCGGTTCATGAATTTTGATTTTGAATATGATCTGCCCAGTGAACTGAGAGACTTAAAAATATTAAAACTCCTTTTGCAGCCTTTTGTGGAAAACTGTATTCAGTATGCCTTTGGAGACAAGCCGGATGGGGGCAGAATTCTCATGGAG
>NZ_JAWYAJ010000056.1:0-7419 GCF_034124845.1 Robinsoniella sp. | reverse complement strand
AACAAATTTGAAAATTCCCTGCGCTATGAACAGCAGAGATATCGCCAAGACAGAAGTAGGGACTGTGGAAAATGAAATTATATCAACCATCAGTGTCTCTGTGAGTGCTCTGGTGACGATGCTGGTCATTTTTGTGGGAGTACTTTTACTGGTGCCCTTAACTCCGGTCTTGCAGAATCCGGTGCTGACACCAGCATTTGACACGGTAGTTCCAGCATTATTTGGCGCACTTGGCTTAAAATATTTTATTAAGAGCCTGAAGATCGCATTTATTCCTCTGCTGACAATGACACTTTTATGTGTAATCGTTCCGGCTGCGATCCCCCAGACGAGCCTGCTGTTAATTCCCGCAGGCGGTATGGCGCTTGGAATCGGGTATCTGCTCTATCGTAAAAATATGCTTTAACTGGTAGTATTAGAGTGTGTTTGAAAATGAAAAGAGTAAGAATAAGTAAAAAGAGAAAGAAGGATATAGAAAATGTTGAAATGGATCGTATTAGCGGTTGTACTGCTTCTGGTTTTGCTGGCAGCCATTGTATTAATCAGAGCGTGTATGATGCAGCCTACACAAGCTTTGACTGCAAAGATTGAAAAAGGAGATCCCCAACGTTCCAGGCAATATGCAAAGCGGTTATCCAGAATGATTCAGTGTGAAACCGTATCCAGCAGATATGATGCAGACAAAACGAAGTTTTATGATTTTCATAAAGTTTTGGAAGAGCTGTTTCCCAATATTCATGAACACTGTGAAAAGCATGTTTTTAACGGAAGCCTGTTGTTCAAGTGGAATGGCAAAGGCAAGGGAGAACCTATTTTACTTATGAGCCACCAGGATGTAGTGGAGGCAAACGGCACATGGGAACATCCTCCTTTTAGCGGGGAAATTGCAGGTGAAGATATCTGGGGAAGAGGAACAGTAGACACAAAAGGCAGTCTGTTTTGTCTGTTAACTGCGGTAGAAGAATTGTTGAAGGAAGGCTATAAGCCGGAATGCGATGTCTATCTTGCCAGCAGCTGCACAGAGGAATTCAGCGGAGAAGGTGCTCCTTTAACCGTACAGTACTTAAAAGAACAAGGGGTAAAATTGGGGCTGCTGATCGATGAAGGCGGTATGATCATGTCAGAGCCTATTCCCGGAGTGAAGGGTACTTATGCCATGGTAGGTGTTTTGGAAAAAGGATATGGAGATGTGAAGTTTACGGCGAAAGGAACCGGAGGGCACGCAAGTGCACCAGGGAAGCATACACCGTGGGCAAGGCTGGCGGCATTTATACATGATGTAGAAAAGCATCAGCCATTCCGTGTGGAATTCAGCCCCACGGTACTGGAAATGTTTCGCAGGCTGACACCGAATATGAGCTTTGGGATGAAGGTTATATTTGCCAATCTCTGGCTGTTTAAACCGCTTTTGAAAAAAGTAATGCCAGTGATCAGCCCGGCAGGTGCGGCAATGCTTCAGACTACCATAGCGTTTACCACTGGAAAAGGTTCCGAAGGCTTAAACGTCCTTCCCCAGGAAGCGTATGTAACAGCCAATCTCCGTTTTATTCCCCATCAACCCACGGATGAGAGCATTGCTTTAATTTCCGAGAAGGCAAAGGCATATGATCTGGAAACAAGTGTCATTTACAAGGATTACCCCTGTCCTGTTGTTAACTATAAAGGAGAGCAGTTTGCAAAAGTAGAACAGACCATACACGAACTGTTCCCGGGCATCGGCGTCAGCCCGTATATTATGACAGGCGGAACAGATGCAAAATATTACAAAGACATCTGTGCCGATTGCATCCGTTTTGCACCGCTATCAATAACTAAGCAGCAATATGAGAGTATTCATGGACTGAACGAGAACATTAGTATGAGCGTACTTCCAAAAGGAGTAGACTTTTATAAGGCGATTATAAGGAAATCATAGCAGGTGGCTGAGTATAGACAAGAAAGACAGCTAAACAAAAAACCCCCACGGAATTACGCTCCGTGGGGGTTTGTGCATCCTATGGACACAGTTACTTTGTGTGAGTCTATAATAAAATATTTTGTCTGTGATGTCAACCAGTTTTTTATGCAAATTATTTCTGTGCAAGTAACTGCCGTAAATCCCAGAGAAGGATTCATTTAACGTGGAAGATATTTATTCTTGAAAATATCACAGTAAAAAGTTATAATCATATTATTGGCAAACAAATGTGACTTTTTTAAAAGCCAATGGATGATTTTAATTTAATGGTGGATAATTTAAAAATATATAGTGAGAAAAGGAGCAAAACAATGGGCGTATTGAGTAATCTGGAACCAAATTCAGTTTTTAAATTTTTTGAGGAGATATGCAGCATTCCCCATGGATCGGGAAATGTAGATAAAATCAGCGATTATCTTGTGAAGTTTGCAAAGGACAGAAGTCTGGAATATTATCAGGATGAACTTAAGAATGTGATTATTATCAAAGAGGCTGCGAAAGGCTATGAGCAGGAAAAACCTGTAATTATCCAGGGGCACATGGATATGGTTGCCGTTAAAACACCGGATAGCGGAATTGATCTGGAAAAAGACGGTTTGTCCCTGGGAATAGATGGAGATTATATTTATGCAGAGCATACATCTCTTGGCGGTGATGACGGAATTGCAGTTGCATATGCCCTGGCGCTGCTGGATTCTGATTCCCTCCAGCATCCCAGATTAGAGGCGATTCTCACTGTGGATGAAGAAGTTGGACTGGATGGTGCCAAAGGCATTGATTTGTCCATGCTGAAAGGAAAACAACTGATCAATATTGATTCTGAGGAGGAAGGCTATTTATTAACCAGTTGTGCAGGAGGTTGCAGCTTAAGATGCGGGATACCGTTTGTTAGAGAAAAGCGGGAAGGAATCCTTTATGAAATATCAATGACGGGACTTCTTGGAGGACATTCCGGAATTGAAATCCATAAGGAAAGAGGTAATGCTAATTGTCTGATGGGAAGACTCTTATACCAGGCAGCAAAAGCGGTGCCAGTTTCACTGATTTCTCTGGAAGGCGGAGAAAAGGATAATGCAATACCGAAGGCAGCGAAAGCAGCAGTGCTGATCAGTGAATCTGATACAGCAGACTTTGAAGCAGCAGTTCAAAAGTTTGAAGGGGCAATGCAGCATGAACTGGCAGTAAAAGATCCGGGTGCCAAAGTGAAATTAGAA
This sequence comes from Robinsoniella sp., assembly GCF_034124845.1. NCBI lineage: Bacteria > Bacillati > Bacillota > Clostridia > Lachnospirales > Lachnospiraceae > Robinsoniella > Robinsoniella sp. Next base: position 4,248 of record NZ_JAWYAJ010000056.1, on the reverse strand, counting down.
AAGAAAGGTGCAGCAGTAGACAATTGCCTGACGAAAGAAGCTTTTGACCGGATTACTACGTACCTGATTGCATTTCCAAATGGTGTACAGGCTATGAGTGCATCTATTCAGGGGCTGGTAGAAACCTCAGTTAACTTGGGTGTTATGAAACTGGAAGAAAATGAATTTAAGACTGCAGGAGCAGTGAGAAGTTCCGTACAGACATCCAAAGATTATCTGATCGACAGAATAACAGGATTGTGTGCAATGGCAGGAGGAGCTTACTCCCAGGAAGGTGATTATCCGGCATGGGAATACAAATTAGAATCTCCGTTAAGAGATAAGATGCTTTCTGTTTACAAGGATATGTATGGCAAAGATATGATTCCCCAGGCAATTCATGCGGGGCTGGAATGCGGATTGTTATCCGGCAAGATCGAAGGTCTGGATTGTGTATCTATAGGACCTGACATGTTCCATGTCCATACTACGGATGAAAAACTCAGCATCTCCTCTACCAAGAGAGTATGGGAGTATCTGGTGGAAGTTTTAAAGAGAAAATAGAATGAAATAGAAAAAGAACGTCAGCAGAGTGAAGTAAATGCTGGCGTTCTTTTTTGATTACAGTTTTACAGCAGTTCGATATCGTTGTCCCTGGCTTTTTCCATGACACTGTCAGGCCATAGGGAAGCCTGTACTTCACCAATATGCGCTTTTCTGAGATAGAACATACAGATTCTGGACTGTCCGATACCACCGCCTATGGTGTAGGGAAGTTCCTGATTCATAATAGCTTTCTGGAAAGGCATTTCTGCACGCTCCGGACATCCGGCAATTTCCAGCTGTTTTTGTAAAGCATCTTCATCTACGCGGATACCCATGGAAGACAATTCCAGGGCGATGTCAAGAACCGGATAATAAACGATAATATCACCGTTTAAGGACCAGTCATCATAATCCGGTGCACGTCCGTCGTGTTTTTCACCGGAAGCAAGGATACCGCCGATCTGCATAATAAATACGGCACCCTTTAATTTTGCAATGTTGTATTCCCGTTCCTTTGGCGTACAGTCCGGATACATATCTTCTAACTCCTGGGAGGTGACAAAGAAAATCTCTTTGGGAAGGATTTCTTCGATGTAATCATACTGTATTGCCATGTATTTTTCCGTTTTTTTCAGAGACTTATAAACCGTGCGGACCACTTCTTTTAATGTCTCTTCGTTTCGTTCTTCTCTGGTTATGATTTTCTCCCAATCCCACTGATCAACATAGATGGAGTGAATATTATCCGTATCTTCATCACGGCGGATGGCACTCATATCCGTGTACAGACCTTCACCGTGGGAGAAGCCGTATTTCTTCAGTGCATAGCGTTTCCATTTTGCAAGAGAGTGTACGATCTCAGCGGGGGCATCACCCTGTTCTTTGATGCCAAAGCTGACGGGGCGTTCTACACCATTTAAATTGTCATTCAGACCGGAATCCGGAGTAACAAACAGGGGTGCGGATACACGCAGCAGATTCAGGCGCTGGGCAAGGGACTGCTGAAAGAAATCTTTAACTGTCTTGATCCCGATTTGTGTATCGTGCAGGTTCAACTGGGATTTGTAGCCTTCTGGTATCATTAATTGTTCCATTATGACATCTCCTTTAAAGATAATATTGTGTTTCTTCCGAAGACGGACAGGTACAGTACAACGTACTTATGTAACACAGCACTGATATTCCGAAGGACGAAAGAAGGATGAAATGTTAGAAAGACCAAAGCAAGTTAACAAGCTTTAAAACAATGGCTTTATGTTACCATAAAACGGTGTGGTTTGTAAATAGGTTTTCCAGGTTGCCTGGAAAAGCGCTTGTTTTTTCATGATTATAAAAATATATTTAAAAAATATAAAAAACCCCTTGCATTATTAAATATTCTGTGTTAAAATCGGTCATTAATAAAGCAAATGCATAGAAAGAGACTCTTGTTACTGAAACTTGACAGGAATACGGCGTCACCGACTGAGAGCGCTGTTTAAGGGAAAGAACAAATAGGGAACACTCTGGAGCAGACTGGTTGAAGGATAAGTTTTATTTCGCTTATCACAGTAGGTCAGTACGTAGCACGCGTTAAGTGTATTAGAGAGACAGATATTGCAGCAGCTGTATCTGTAACGCGGGTGGTACCGCGGGAATATAATAATCCCGTCCCGGAATACGAAAGTATTCCGGGACTTTTTGCGTGGCTGCAAAAAAGCAGTTCCGGGAAAGCTTTCGAACCAGAGCGCATTTGAAAAATCAAACCCGCCATCTGCGCGTCACACTTCAAACTGTGATGCACAGCGGTCAGAAAGCATTTTTCAAACACGCCCTATAACTGACGTCGAATAACAATTGAAAAAAAACTGTCGCAAAGGTGCGAATGGGAATTACAGGCTAAGTCTGCGTTCTCTGACCCCCTGCGGCAGTTTTTTCCATAATTGGCTGTTCGACAGTATATATAAAGAAAGGGGTATATTATGGAATTTTTAACTGGAGTCATGAAGAAAGAAGCATTGGAGATCAGCAGCCTGTCGGCAGAAGAATATGAGGGCAGGCAAGTTGTGGTAAATGGTGCGGTGCATACCATTCGTGATATGGGAGAGGTAGCCTTTGTGGTATTGAGAAAAAGAGAAGGACTGCTGCAATGTGTATTTGAAAAAGGTCTGACGGCTGGAAATCTTAAGGACTTGAGAGAAGCAGCAGCCATGGAATTGACCGGAGTGGTCAGATCAGAAGAACGGGCACCATGGGGATTTGAGATCAGGATCAGCAGTTTTCGGATTTTAAGTGAACCTGCAGAGGCACTCCCGCTGCCTATTTCCAAATGGAAAATGAATACTTCTCTGGAAGCTAAGCTGAACATGCGACCCATTTCACTACGAAATATCAGAGAAAGAGCAAAATTTAAAATTCAGGAAGGACTTGTAAGGGGATTCCGGGATTTCCTGTATGAAGAGGGATTTACCGAAATCAGAACTCCTAAGATTGGGGCAAAAGGTGCGGAGGGAGGTTCCAATATTTTTAAACTGGACTACTTCCACAGGCCTGCCGTCCTGGCACAAAGCCCCCAGTTGTATAAGCAGATGATGGTCGGGGTATTTGACCGGGTTTTTGAGACAGCACCGGTGTTCCGTGCCGAAAAACATAACACAAAACGCCATTTGAACGAATACACAAGTCTGGATTTTGAAATGGGTTATATCGACAGTTTTGAAGATATTATGGCAATGGAAACCGGATTTTTACAGTATACCATGAGGCTTTTAAAAAAGGATTATGCCAGGGAAATTCAAATCCTGGGCATCACACTTCCTAATGTGGAACAGATCCCGGCAGTGCGGTTTGAGGAAGCAAAGAAACTGGTTTCAGAAAAATACCAGCGGAAAATCAGGAATCCATTTGACCTGGAACCGGAAGAGGAGATTTTGATTGGAAGATATTTTAAAGAAGAGTTTGACGCTGACTTTGTATTTGTAACCCATTATCCTTCCAAAAAGCGTCCCTTTTATGCAATGGATGATCCGGCGGATACCAGATTTACCTTAAGCTTTGATTTATTGTTTAAAGGGATGGAAATAACAACGGGTGGACAGCGCATCCATGATTATCAGATGCTGACAGATAAAATCGCTGCAAAGGGAATGTCGGAGGAAGGCCTGGAACAATATCTGGACACTTTTAAACATGGCATGCCGCCACATGGCGGACTGGGAATCGGACTGGAGAGACTTACCATGAAGCTTTTGAATGAGGATAATGTAAGAGAAACAACTCTTTTCCCCAGAGATTTGTCGAGACTTGAGCCATAGAGCATGTCTGAAAAATCATCTGGTTTATGTACCACAGATAAAACAAAATCGTATTTCAGAGAAAGAAGGGAATTAATATGGCAAATCAGATCAATGACGAAACAATTGAATATGTTGGGATTCTGGCGAAACTGGAATTGTCCCCGGAAGAAAAAGAGCAGGCGAAAAAGGATATGAATAATATGCTGGATTATATAGATAAATTAAATGAACTGGACACGGCTAATGTAGAGCCTATGTCTCATGTATTTTCCATTCACAATGTATTCCGTGAGGATCAGGTGGAAAACGGAGATAAAAGAGAACAAATACTGGAGAATGCACCGGAGCAGAAGGATAGCATGTTTAAAGTTCCGAAGACCGTGTAAACGGCGGAGTCAAAAACCCCGCTGCAAGCAACGGGGTTTTTGTTCTCCGCTTCCGCTCCGGT
>NZ_JAWYAJ010000055.1:0-9228 GCF_034124845.1 Robinsoniella sp. | reverse complement strand
TATTATATACAAAATCCGCGTTTTCTTCAAGTATAGATTTTAAACGAGTAATTTTAAGTTACCAGTTATCCTCTATTGGCGTAGCGGATAGCTATTTTTTAATTTGACGGTTATCTATGTATGTTAGAGCCTGTTTGAAAAACGGGAATCATACAAATTCACTGAAAATGTGGCAAGGATTCTTCTTGAATCCCTGTGCAAAGTCCAGTATAATAAACACCATAGTACGTATAACGTAAAGGAGAATTTTATGGTTAATACAAGTAAAGAAGAGGATACAAGGCGGCTGTCAGGCATCCTGGTGCATCCTACTTCCTTTCCATCCCCTTATGGTATAGGCGACCTGGGAAAAGGTGCCTATGAATTCATCGATTTTCTCCAGGAATCCAGCCAGCATCTGTGGCAGGTCCTCCCCCTTGGACCTACCGGATTCTGGAATTCCCCCTATCAAAGCCCTTCTGCATTTGCCGGCCAGCCATTATTAATCAGCATTGATGATCTGGCTGAACTGGAACTGCTGGAAAAAAATGATCTCCGGGAAATACCTGTGTGGAAAGATCCCAGGAAAGTGGATTATATTGAAGTAAGGGAATACAAAGAGTCTCTTTTTCAAAAAGCCTATGCTGCTTTTAAGCACACGCCCAATAAGATGCTTCTGGAAGAGTATGATGACTTTTGTACTGCAAATGTGGAGTGGCTGGAAGATTACAGCCTCTTTATGGCGCTGAAAGATAGCCGGGAAGGTGAATGCTGGGCTGACTGGGAGGAAGAATTAATCGCTCCTGTGCCGGAAGTACGTGAGCATCTGGAAAAAACCTTAAAAGATGAAATCCGCTATCACAAATTCCTGCAGTTTATCTTCTTTTCCCAGTGGGCAAAATTAAAAGCATATGCCAATGAAAAAGAGGTATTTATCATCGGAGATATCCCGATCTTTGCAGCATATGACAGCGCAGATGTGTGGGCGGATAAGGAACTGTTTCAGCTTGACAGTGCAGGCCATCCCACCAGAGTATCCGGTGTTCCCCCGGACTATTTTTCTGCCACCGGTCAGCGCTGGGGCAATCCGCTCTATGACTGGGACGTTCATAAAAAAGATGGCTATCAGTGGTGGATCAGAAGAATTGCACATCAGCTGAAAATGGTTGATTACCTGAGGATAGACCACTTCCGGGGATTCGAAGCATACTGGTCCATCCCTGCGGAAGAAGAGACTGCCTTAAATGGCAAATGGGTCAAGGGTCCCTGCGAAGAACTGTTTCTATCCATTCAAAAAGAACTGGGGGACCACCTCCCGATTCTGGCGGAAGATCTGGGAATCATCACGCCTGATGTGGAGTGGCTCAGGGATATGTTTCATTTTCCCGGTATGCGTATCCTGCAGTTTGCATTTCAGGATATGGGGGAAAGTACTTACCTTCCTCATAATTTTACCACTACCAACTGTATCTGCTATACCGGCACCCACGATAACGACACCACCACCGGATGGTATCAGAATCTGCCGGATGAGTTAAAAGACAAAATCCGAAGATACGGGAACACCGATGGAGGCAATATAAGCCTTGATCTGATCCGTTTCTGCATGGGTACAATTGCAAGATTCGCGATTTTCCCCATACAGGATATTCTTCAGCTTGACAGCAGACACAGGATGAATACACCCGGTGTTGCCGAAGGAAACTGGGAATTCCGATATGTTTCACAAGATCTGGACTCCGGGCGTGCCAGATGGCTGCGTGAGACCGCTCATTTATTTGGGCGGTATTAATACTAATCCGGTCTGAAACTACAGTGCCGGTACCGACCGGATGCAGCACAAGAGCGTGTTTGTTAATTACTTTCTGCAATTGTGTATCACACATTGTGGGAGACGAAACATTTTCAGACCTGATCTCATACATAAGAGATCACTAACTTCGTAGAAAAGAGAAAAAAAGATGATACGTTTTATTATTGTAGTAATTGTTGTAGTAGGCTTTCTTATTTTATCCATTCCAATCCTGATATTTGAATGGATCCTTGGCAAATTCAATCCCAGGCTCAGAGATATTTCATCTCTGCGGCTGGTTCAAAACGTTTTTAAGCTGGTTTTATTTGTAAGCGGAACTAAAGCAACCATTATCGGAGCTGAAAATGTCCCCCAGGATGAAGCAGTTCTGTACATCGGGAATCACAGAAGCTTTTTTGACATCCTGCTTACCTATTCCAGATGCCCCGGACTGACGGGCTATGTTGCAAAAGACGGGATGGAAAAAATCCCCCTGCTGTCCCACTGGATGAAACGGCTCTACTGCCTGTTCCTGAACCGTGAAGACATTAAGGAAGGTCTGAAGACAATTCTTAAGGGCATTGAACAGATCAAAGCCGGCATTTCCATGTGTATCTTTCCCGAGGGTACCCGGAACAAAGTGGCAGATGCCCCCATGCTTCCCTTTAAAGAAGGCAGCATGAAAATGGCTGAAAAAACAGGATGCGCCATAATCCCCATGGCGATCACAAATTCCGCGGAAATATTTGAAAATCATTTTCCAAAAATACGTTCTGCACATGTGATACTCCAATACGGTGCGCCAATTTACCCAAAAGAATTGAGCAAAGAGGACCGGAAATTCCTTGGGGCATATACGCAAAAAGTAATACAGGGAATGTTAGATGAACATAAGACTCTTTCTCTAAAATAAAAATATAAGAAGGAATCGTATCCTGGAAATAATCGGATACGGTTCCTTCTTTATATGGGAAAACTACCTGTTTACTCTCTCATTCTGATTTTTTCTTAACCGCTCCCTTGCCGCCCTAAAATATTCATCCTGGGGATTAACCTGGAGGACAAAGTTAATTTTACCAAGCATCTGCTGTAGATATCGTTCAGCCCCTTCTTTTGATCCAGACTCGTCATGATTCATATGCTCCAGATGAGATGCTGCACCAAATTTAAGGCAGTAATATACTTCCTGGCGCAGTTTTTTTCTGTATTCTTTTGATACCTGGGGCTTTTCATTGACTACAATTCCGGTTACCGCCTGACGCTGTCCTGCCAGGAGTAATTTCGTCTTCTTCTCATTTAATTCAAAACCAATTACCTTTAGGAAACTGCGGACCTTATTTTTCACTTTATATGCTTCAAAGCTGCCGGAAAAAGTCATGTCATCACAGTATCTGGTATATGTAATTTTGCGTTCTCCACACCAATTTCCCATGTACTCATCAAAAGGCTTCATTACAAGATTTGATATTGCTGCTGAGGCGGGTGCTCCCTGAGGCAGACAGCCGTTATAACAGCAGAGATGGGTCAGCAGCGTACCTACTGAAGGTGGAAAACGGTCACTGTGAAATACGCTCTGGTACACCAGTATAAACGGTATGCTTCCAAAAAAATCATGAATATCCAGTTTCAGAATTTTTTCCTGTCCGGTATGGCAGGATACATTGTTGAGGATGGTGACTCCCTTACGATAGGCAGTTGCATATGACGATACCGTAAGACCATCCAGTATATGATGCAGAATATTTCTCTGTACCAGTTTCAAAAGTGTGTCTGGTATGCAGAGTTTTCGGCAGGTACCGTCCTGTTTGGGAATTACTGCTGTGTGGTAGTGATCCGATATATGGTTGCTAAGAGCATACAGACAAGCGATCTGGCGTTCCTTGGACCAATTCATCTCTCCAAACAGTTGAAATTCCGTAAGCAGCTTCCTGCAATGTTCCCGGGTGCAATATTTCCACAAGCTCTGATCTCCCATGACTTACCTCCATCTTATGTATTTCAAACCGGACATTCAGATTCAGGCAGCTGACAGAGGCAAAACAAAAAGGTGATACGTAAAATGCGAAGCTGTACGAGCCGAAGGCGGCGGTGCACAAGCAGTGTGCAGAAGTACATCGCAGCAGTTTACGGTGTGCAGGCAGACCTGCACCAATCTTCAATCATACATATCCGGACAGCGACTCGCTGCCCGGCCAGAGAAAATATCTCCGGAAATACTAATGCCTCTGTCAAACTAGTGCCGGGTGGTGTATTTACGCCGGGTGGCACTATGTCTCTATCATACCATAAGTGAGAAAGATCTGTAAATTTATTTTAACTGATTCTCGTATCGCCTGGAATTCCTAGAGCGTATTTTAAAATTGCTTTCTGGCAGCTGTGCGTCACACTTTGTGGGAGATTTGTCCCGGATGAAGGGCGACAAGCGTACTACGTAACCTGAATTCGGGGCAAATATACCGCAAAGTGGGGCGTTCAGATGGCGGGAATGAATTTTCAAACACGCTCTGGCGCCGTGATACGTTGGGTGCAGGCATGTCACGGGTCTTTAAATACCATTAACGCCATAATTAAATGATAGGATATCATGAACTCTGTAATTTAATTAGGAATATCATGAACTCCATAATTCATTTTTACTCCGTAATTAAGTTATATGGAGTAATCTTACGTATTCTGCCGGCAATCAAATAACCTAATACATAGCTTACCACGATAATTCCAACTATAATTCCAGCAACCCCCAGCGGCTGTATGATAAAATTCGCATTCATGACTCCCAGGCTTTTAAATAACACAGAGATAACCCGATTCATTGTCAGCATGCTGATGATTCCCCCTGCCACTGCACCGGCTGCAATGGGCGGCATCAGGCTGAATATAATCTGCCGGATGATTTGTCCTGTCGTAAAACCGATGGATTTCTGGATTCCATAATACCGTTTCTGCCTGGTAATCATCATCCTTATTATCAGATATAGCACCAGGGTAATAACGAGAACCGTCGTACACAAAATGCCAATTGCAATAATGGTTGTCATTTTTGAATATATATTGATGGTACTGAAGATGACCTCTTTGTTTTTCGTAAGGGAAATTTCATCCTCTCCGTACATTTTATTAATATGATCCTGAAAGACCGCAAGCGCCCTGTCATCACTCTGGTTCAGATATACATATAGATTACTTTGCTTAAATGCGGGCAGTATTTCTTCAATCCCCGTCTTCGTCACCATGATGTCCATGCCCAGATAAAAGGATCCCTGTGTAAGTCCCGTCACCAGATATTCTTTCTTTTCATTTCCGGATTCTACTGTGATGGTGTCACCGATCTCCTTTCCAAGCACCTCTGACAGCAGTGCACCCATCGCTGCTTCATTATCATGTTTGGGATAACGGCCTTTATAAATGGTATTGTTTTCAATCACCTGAAAATCTTCTAATACCGTAGCCATGCAGTCGGTACCATTTACCCTGGTACTGAGTGTATCGTAATAGAATGTCTTTCTTACATTATCCATATCCTGAATTTTATTTTGAAAGGATCCTGCTTTTTCATTTTCCGGTACTACTGCTACGAAGTCGGCCATTTCGGCTCCTATAATGTTTAAAAAGGAATCTTTATCCAGCGCAATATTATAATACATGGTCCAGGCAAATAATGCCACAAACGTCAAAAAGGAAATAATAATGCCAATCATAACGTTCTTTTTTGTATTCTGCAATGCATTCTTAGCAGCTAAAAGTAAATTCAGGGTTCCCTTGGATTGATCCAATGCAATTACATTTTTTCGGAAACTGTGAGTTGCGATTCCTCCCCGGATCGCCAGAATCGGATGAAGATGATTGATTCTGCCGGAAGCAAAAAATGCAATGCTGCCCGTTATTATTAGAATCAATACAATCACGATGATACTGATGGCGGCATGGAATCCCTGATGCCACACAATTCCAGTCTGGGCAGAGAACAATTCATTGATCAGAGGCAGAACGCCATAAGATGCCAGGACTCCCAGGACGGCGCCTATACCTCCGATCACGGCAAACTGCAGTACAAAGGAAATGACGATTTGTCCGCTTGTGTATCCCAGTGCTTTCAGTACTCCTACATTTTTCATGTCCTCTTCGATCATATTAATAATCCGAAAACGGATTACCACCATACTGATCAATACAATAATGAGTGCAAAGCTAATCATAATCGAACCGCCAATATTGGATGTGAGCGTTCTCGCTCGTACCCCCAGTACCGCATCCTGACACCACAGATTCATCGCAGTTCCCTCCAGACGCTGCGCTCCGGACATCTGTTTCTTAAAATCCGAAGTCAGATTCACAGAATCCCGATAATCATCCATCCTTGCGGAAACCAGCGTTCCAAGATTATTCCATTCTTTGGATTTCTCCTGGAGATTCTTAAAATCCCCTTCTTTTAAATATGCGCCTATTCCCCCCAGATTAATGGAACTGGTGAGGGATACATCCTCGATAAAACCTGCTATGGTAAACTCATAGGTTTTGTGGTTGAACTGGATATCGAAAGTTTCCCCTATTTTATGATATCCTCCGGTTTTCATAATATAAGGCAGGTAAATTCCATTCTGAATGGATGCATCTTCTTCTACCATATTGAGTTTTGAAATATCCCGGTCATCTCCCAGACTGGTAATTAAAAAGACCTGCTCCAGCCTGCTGTCACCGTAGGGCAGGGATGCCCCCGGGAAGATCAGAACCTGCTGAGTCTCAACCTGGTTTACCCCTTTATAATTCTGTATAAATGTAAGATACTGATCATCTTCATCACTTTTTGGCAGTGCCGCCATAAAATGCGCTCCGTTCAGTTCTTCCATCCGGTTCAGGAAAGAACGCTGGTAATTAAAGAATACCAGTGCTCCTGTATTTAAGATCGTTACTGCAATGACAATTAATAAGAACAATGACAGCATTTGCCCTTTGCTCTTTTTCAGATAAGATTTCATCAGCATCCCTGTAGTTTCCATCTTACCACCCCATTTCTTCCAGGAAGTCACGCAGTATACCTATGCGCTTGTGATCATTTTCATCATAATCTGTTAAGCGGCATTCTCCACAGATGATACCGTCCTTGAGATAAATGATACGATTTCCCCTCAGCGCAGAGCGCAGATCATGTGTCACCATAATAATACTCTGCCCTTCCTGGTGGCAATTGGAAAAGGTATCTAAAACTGCTTTTCCATGAGCGGAATTCAGTGCACCTGTGGGTTCGTCGGCAAATACGATTTCCGGCCTGTTAATAAGTGCGCGGACGATTCCTGCTCGCTGTGCTTCTCCGCCGGATAACTGGGACGGGAACTTCTTCCACAGATTTTCTTCCAGTCCTACCTGCTTTAAAAGTTCTTTTCCCCTTTCCGCCACTGACTTTTTATTCTTATCCGCCAGCAGACCAACCGCCATAACATTATCCAATACACTCATATTTTCCAGCAGGTAAATCTGCTGAAAGACAAAACCGCAGTGTCTGCGCCTGAAAACCGCAAGCTTGTCATTGCTGTAGCCGGATATCTTTGTATTCCCATAGTAGATGTCTCCAAGGGTGGGTTTATCCATGCCTGACAGCGCATATAAAAGAGTGGATTTTCCCGCCCCGGATGCGCCCATTATTACGGTAAAATCCCCTTTCTCAAAACTGATGTCCAGATTTCTCAGTACATGCTGTTGTACTCCGTCATTTGAAAACGTCTTACATAATTTATTTGCAGATAATATTGTCTCTCCCATTTCTCTCCTCTTTCAGGCAAATACATGCCCCTATAAAATAAGATTACCAGTTACGATAATCTCATTCTACACGGAAAATTCTTAGCGTGTCTTTAGCGGATTCTTAACCAATCCTTAAATTTGCACTCCGAAGCACTCATAGAACAAGGCATTTATTTATGATACCGTATCCATGTGTATGATCTTTGCTCTCCACGCTGGTTAATCTTGAATACAAATAATATGGACTGAGGGATGAATTGGCTTTCCGTATTACTTTATACACTTGACTTCCTCCGTTTGTTGTTTGCTGTTTTGTAACTGTCTTTATTGTACCATATAAAACACGCTCTAGAATAAAAAAGGCCGGAGCCTCAAACGCTTGTAAGTATAAAATGTAAGGTATTTATATAAAAGGCATAGATATACCCCCAGGGAGTAATTCCCCGGAGGATTTTGTTACATAAAATTTCAGTGCATTAAAAGTACCATTTAATACATCAGGAAACTTTTATAATTAAAAATAAGTTATCATCTGGGCAATACCATTATAATTGCAGTTCAAGAAAGCGGGTCGTTTTATATGTTAGGAACATTAATTTCTGAAAATTATAAAATTGCACTATTCATTGTTATTACTTTAAGTATTATAGCTGCATTGATATTTATCAAGCTACGAAACTGGTATGGTATGGAGTACAAGCATAGTTGTGTAATAATGTTGATCATAGCTGCCATATTATACCTAATCTCGGATGAATCTGAACCATTTGTCTATTTGGCTACTTTACAGGTAAGTGTATTAAGCTGTGTCAGTGATATTGTATTCGTCCCACATCTAATAGGGCGCCGCATAAAAAATGAGTATGCTAAGGAAGCAATCTTACACGCTGTTTATACGTATGCAGCTATATTTATTTACTTTATGTTGCTGAAAGCCGATGATAAGCACATATTGTATACTATTTTTTCTTAGAGATTGCAAATTATGTCTACCTGTTTTCATCTCTCTGATATCAAGCCTTTTCTCTGTACTTTATACTGGCCGTAGCTTTCTTGATACCATCGATATACATATCTTTGTAAGACTGTATAGCGTTGTTGACTTGCCCTAATTGGGTCTTGTAAGTCTTCTAATAAGTCCCTTAAAGGTTATCGGGCAATAAAAAAACCACTCTTTCAAGTGGTTGATTAATATCGTGTAACTATTCCGTTTTCGTCTGGCACCGGATTTACCAAAGCCATAAACTTCTTAAATTCCTCTTTTGCAGCTTCCGGTGCATCCGGTCTAATATGCCATTGTTCGTCCTCTCCGATATAGGCATACCCATTTTTCATAAAGTCCGGTTCCTTCATTCCCATATTTACACACTCCTTAATATTTTTTCGAATTTATTTCCAAATATTTTAGCAAACTCCCGAGGAGATGCCCCGCCAAAATATTCCTCAAATGCCAATACACTCCTATAAAAATCATATTCAAATCCCGGCTTGCCTTTCATATATCGTAGCGAGTTAGAAACATGGTGCCCATATTCATGTACTCTTTGCAAACAGCCATTACTTTCCATGTTTTCTGCATTCATCTGGTCATCCTCTACTTTCATGGGATGAGGTCCTTGTATGTCCAGTCTTGCCGGAAAGAGACGATCCTCGGAAGTTCATTAATCTTGAACTTTTGGTATTTGGGGGAATAGGAATCGTCGAAATCCCATTGCTTA
>NZ_JAWYAJ010000054.1:0-27076 GCF_034124845.1 Robinsoniella sp. | reverse complement strand
AAAATATTTGAACTGGATGACAGGCTGGAACAGCTGGATGAAGAAAACCGGATATTAAGAGAAAAAATGAAAAGGGAGGAAGCAGAGACGAAAGCGCTGGTTACGGATATCTCCCACCAGCTGAAAACGCCCCTTGCCTCTCTGAAAATGTGTTATGAGATTGCCGATACCGGCAGCTTTACCAGAGAAGAACAGCAGTCGTGTTTATTACAGGGATTCAAGGAAGTGGATAAGCTGGAGAATCTGACGAAATCTCTGATTCAGCTGTCCAGGCTGGAAGCGAACATGATCCAGATAGAGAAAAAACAGGGAAGCCTGAAGAAAACGCTGCTGGGTGCCGTGAATGGAGTCTACATGAAGGCCTACGAAAAAGATATCTCAATGTCAGTCAATGAATTTGAGGACGAGGAAGTGCTCCTGGATTCCAGATGGACCCAGGAGGCGCTGCTCAACGTACTGGATAATGCAGTAAAATATTCAGAGGGAGGGACAGCTGTTGAAATACGGGTCATGCCAATGGTTAGTTATTTCATAATCGAGATTGAAGATCAGGGAATGGGAATTCCAAAAGAGGAGATGCACCAGGTCTTCAAACGCTTTTATCGAGGAAGTGCACAAGAGGTTCAGGAGACAGAAGGCTCTGGGGTGGGACTGTCCCTGGCAAGGAAGATACTGGAGGATCAGGGAGGAAGTATCCGGGTAAAAAAAGGAAAGAAGGGGTGTGTGTTCCAGATCACCTTTCCAAGGAAGATGCACAGTACTCATTAAACGGGCAGGAGTTTTCTTACAAATCTGTTATCTTATCCGCAATGCTGTTGTAAGAATAGGAGTGTAAGATAAAGGCAGAATAACAGAGAAGAAAAGGAGAGTTCTTATGAGCACGATGTTACTGGAAATAAAAGATCTGTGTAAATATTATGGCAGCGGGGATAATTTGGTGAAGGCGATTGACCATACTTCTATGAGTATCCAAAGAGGGGAATTTACCGCGATTGTGGGGCGTTCCGGTTCCGGTAAGAGTACCCTGCTTCACATGCTGGGCGCTCTGGACCGTCCCGACAGCGGGATTATCCTCATTGAAGGAAAAAGCGTTTTTGATTTGAAGGATGAGCAGCTGGCTGTTTTCAGAAGGCGGAAAATCGGATTTATCTTCCAGAACTATAACCTGATTCCTTCCCTGAATGTATGGGAAAATATTGTTCTGCCAATGGGTCTCGACAAGAAAAGAGTGGATAAAAACTTCGTCATGGATCTGGCGGAGCGGATTGGAATTGCAGATAAACTGAAGTCCCTGCCCAACACACTTTCCGGTGGACAGCAGCAGAGAGTGGCGATTGCCCGGGCGCTTGCGGCAAAACCGGCGATTATTCTGGCAGATGAGCCAACCGGAAATCTGGATTCCAAAACGGAGCTGGAGGTGATCTCCCTGCTGAAGGCATGCGTAAATGAATACGGACAGACATTGGTGATGATTACCCATGATGAAACCATTGCCCAGATGGCAGACCGAATCCTGGTCATCGAGGACGGTAAGGTGGTGAGCCAATGAACACAGTAAATAAAGCTGCCCTTTCCAACCTGAAGCAGAATAAGGGAAAAAATATTTTATCCGGTATCGCAATCGTTCTGACCACCATACTGATATTTGTGATTCCAACGGTGGGATTTGGAACCATGGACGTGCAAATGGCTGCCATCAATAAAATTTATCCAACCTTTCACGGAATGTATCGAAACGTGGATGCCCAGACAGCGGAGAAGCTTTCCCACCGGGCTGAAATAGAAACTATGGGGATCCGGCAGGACCCGGCACAGATTTCCATTCCTGAGGGCTCCGGAATGATGTGCTATATGGACGATGAGGCATTGAGGCTTGGCAAAATGGAATTAGAGGAAGGGAACTTCCCCAAAAGCGGAAATGAAATTGCAGTTTCTTCCGGTCTGTTAGATGCCATGGGCATAAAAGCTGGTGTAGGGGATACCATTGAACTGCCGTATCAGCCCATAGAATCAGATGGGATCGGCTATGAGAAGAAAGAAAAGTTCCTGATTACAGGGATGCTGCCTACCTCCAAAGAGCAGAGGGATTTAAAGGTATTTTCTGCTCTTGTCTCCAGAGATTTTATGGAGCAGGAGCAGCCTGAGGGCGAGCGGAGATACCGGATTCTCTACCGGGTTGCAGGTGCAGATTCTATGACCAAGGAACAAATTGAGAATGTCTCTGGTGATCTGGCGGCAGACATAGGGATTGTGGAGGCAGATGTAGCAGACAACACGGAGTATCTGTCGGCAAATTATGTGGATCCCGCCTTTTACACAGGAGTTGCAGCAATTCTTCTTGTGGTGGTTGTAGCGGGAATTATGACCATATACAGTATCTATTATATTTCCATGATTTATAAAGTACAGGAATTTGGCAAGATAAAAGCGCTGGGCGCTACCAAACGCCAGATTCGCCAGATTGTATTCCGGGAAGGAATGCTGGTGGCGGGTGTGGCAATCCCCATCGGACTGGTGATCGGCAGTATATTATCCTATGCAGGCTTCACCTATCTGATGACCGTTTATGCACCGGATGATACTATGGGTGTGGCAACCAGACAGCTGATTGCCCAGAAAGAAGTATCCCTGTTAAAGCCATGGATTTATATTATGGCAGCGGCGGTTACGCTGCTTACGGTTGCAGTATCCATGATTCGCCCCATGCAGATTGCCGCCAAGATATCACCGGTAGAGGCTATGCGGTATGATGGCAGCATAAAGACACGGAAGAAGGGCAGAAAAGGTCATTCAGAGATGAGGCTTGTGCATCTGACGGAAGCGAATTTAACCCGGAACAAAAAAAGGACGGTTATGACTATTATAACGCTGAGTCTGACCGGGATTCTATATATGGTGCTCTCTACCATATTATCCTGTGCAGATCCGGTTGAAATCGCCAGATCTGCCATGTATGACGAATTTGAGGTATCCATAGACAGCTCCAGAGGCGATAAAATGCATCCGGAACGGGAATGGACGGCGATCAGTCAAAATAATCCGTTAAATGAGGAAATGGAGCAGGAGATCGCAGGCATCCCAGGCGTAAAAAAGATTACAAAATCCAGTGAATTAACCACCCAGCTAAAGGATCTGAAAGACGGGGAGGAGCTTTGGACTTCTGAGATTATCGGAATACCGGAAGAATATGCAGAGGAAATGGAAAAGAGTATTATAGAAGGAAACTGTACTTATGAAGAACTGCTTCAGGGCGATAAAATTATTATGGATGAAAATATGCAGCACTGGGCGCCGGACTGGAAACTTGGAGATACGATCCGCATGATTGTGAAAAGTGGAGAGAAGAGTATGGAGAAGTCCTTTCAAGTAGCAGCCATTGCAGATATGCCCTATAGTTTAAATCAGTTCTGTAACTTTCTGCTCCCGAAATCCCTGGTGGATGAACTGGGCGGCTCCAATATGGAATACCACTGGTCTATATCTGTTGATAAAAAAGAAGTAAAAAATGTAGAGCAGCAGCTTCGTAAGATTACAGATGAACAGGAGTTTCTCAAACTGGAAAGCTATGAAGAGGAAGTGGCAATGAACAAAAAGACGACTGCCCTCCTTTCCCAGCTATGCTATGTCTTTATGGTCGTCTTAGGCGGCGTGGGCATTATGAATCTGGTAAATACCATGATCAACAGTATCTATGTGAGGCGAAGGGAACTGGGCGTGATGCAGGCAATCGGACTTTCGGAAAAACAGATGGTACGTATGCTTCAGATGGAAGGAATTTTCTATACGGCGGGAACGCTGGTCCTTTCCCTGGGAGGTGGCAGCGTATTGGGATATCTCACATTCCTGTATGCAAAAAAGGATAGAATGTTTGGTATTCTCAGTTACCACTATCCGCTGAACCAGACCATAGCGCTTATTGAGGTAGTACTAATCATTCAACTGCTGCTGACTTATCTGATCATGAAGAACTTCCGAAAACAAAGCATGATTGAAAGAATCCGCTTTTCCGAATAGCTGTATTTCTGACCAAAATCATACTTTTACTTGTAAATCAGTGACTTTATGATATATAATCAATATTATATTACGAAAGCAAAAATAAGCAGGCAGCTTTAAGGAGGAACACTATGTATAAAGCAACACCGGAGGAAATGAAAAATCTAGTGGATTCGTTATTGGTCAGTTATCAAAAGCATCCGGTTATCTGTAATATTGATTGCACGAACCGTTTGAATAGAAATATGACGATTGAAATTCTGGAAATGATCCGCTTTGTTTTATTCCCTGGATATTTTGAATTGAAGAATTTAAAAGGAAGTTCCATTGAATATCATGTGGGTGAACTGCTGGAAAATATTCAGTACAAACTGAAAAAGCAGGTTGCCAAGGCGTTGCAGCATGAGCAGATCACCGGTGAATTGACAGAAGATGTGGCGCAAGCAAGGGCGGAAGAGATCGTGCAGAAGTTTTTAAAGAAGCTTCCCGAACTGCGGGATATCCTTGCTACGGATGTCCAGGCAGCTTATGATGGTGACCCGGCAGCTTATAATACGGATGAAATCATCTTTTCTTATCCCGGTGTTTATGCGGTTACCATTAACCGGATCGCACATGAACTCCATGTGCTGGGGGTACCGCTTATCCCCCGCATGATGACAGAATATGCCCACAACCTCACCGGAATAGATATTCATCCGGGGGCTACCATCGGCAGAAATTTCTTCATTGACCATGGAACAGGTGTCGTAATTGGTGAGACAACAATTATCGGTGATAATGTGAAGATCTACCAGGGCGTAACCCTGGGGGCACTGTCTACCAGAGGCGGTCAGAGTCTGAGAAATAAAAAGCGTCATCCTACCCTGGAAGATAATGTTACGGTATATTCCGGAGCATCTATATTAGGCGGGGAGACGGTAATCGGAACCGGTGCGGTAATCGGCAGTAATGCCTTCTTAACGTCTTCGGTACCGGCGCATACAAGGGTAAGTATCAAGAATCCGGAACTGCAGTTCAAAGACCGTTCTTCGGTACGGACTGCTGAGATTGGCCAGGAAGGCTTCTTTAACCGGATAGAGCAGGATTAATAAAGAGTATGCTTTAAGAGTAGTTATTCTTAGAAAAAGGTGGCAGCAGGATGTTTGATCCTGCTGCCCCTCCTTTTTTACGCAGCACCGGGTCAGACTGCCGCCCGGGAATCCTGATTTTGTTTTTCGTGATCCCTGAGAATCTTTTTGAATTTAAGGATAAACAGCGTAAGGGTCGTAAGTGCAGCCAGAATATCGGCAATGGGCTCTGCCAGAAATACCGCAAATACTTTGTCAGAGATAAAGAGCGGCAGTATGTAAATAAATGGTATCAGCAGAATAATCTTACGAAGCAGGGCTAAAAACAGGGAGATTTTAGCCTGTCCCAGTGCGATAAAGGTCTGCTGGCAGGCAAGCTGCACGCCCATCATGAATACACCGCCTGCATATACCCTTGCTGCCCATGCTGAGATATCAAGGAGTTCCTGGCTGCTGGCGAACAATGACGGCATCAGGTGCGGGAAGAACATGATTACAAGCCAGAATACCGTGGTATAGAGGATGGAAGCAATTAATAAAAGTTTAAAAGCGTGTTTCACCCGGTCCAGCTTGCGTGCCCCGTAATTATAACTGATGATTGGCTGGGCACCCTGGGACAGCCCCTGCAGAGGCAGCAGCACAAACTGCATGATACTTCCCAAAATGGTCATGGCGCCCACAGCCAGATCGCCGCCAAAGCGCTGAAGGGAAGAATTAAAGCAAATGTTTAACAGGCTTTCCGTACTGCTCATAATAAAGGGAGAAGCACCCAATGCCAGCACCGGTATGATAATCTTTTTATTAATTTTAAAATCCGATTTTTTAATACGCAGGATCGTTTTTTTGCCTGTGAGGAAATAAAGTACCCAGATTGCGGAAACGCATTGGGATAAAATGGTGGCAAGTGCAGCTCCTTTGACACCCATGCCAAAACCAAAGATGAAAATAGGGTCCAGCACGATGTTGATAATGGCACCGATTATGGTTGTCAGCATACTGACCTTTGCAAATCCCTGTGCAGTGATAAAAGAATTTAATCCAAGGGCAGTCATAACAAATATGGTTCCAAGGACATAAATATTCATATAATCCAGAGAATAGGTTATGGTGTTCTCGCTGGCTCCGAACAGGAAAAGCAATGGTTCACCAAAGATTAAGAAAAATGCAGTCAGTACAACCGCCAGTCCAATGAGCATCACGAAGCAGTTGCCAAGGGTCTTTTCAGCGCCCTTTATGTCATTTTCACCCATCTTCATAGAGACCTGGGGTGCTCCGCCCATTCCGATCAGGCTGCTGAAAGCAGTAATCAGAATAATAACTGGGAAACACAGTCCTACGCCGGTTAGAGCCATCGGGCCCACATCCGGCATATGTCCGATATAGATCCGGTCCACGATGTTATAGAGCATGTTCACCAATTGGGCGGTGATTGCAGGGAGTGCCAGCTGAAGCATCAGGCGGCTGACCTTTTTTGTACCAAGAAATTCATTATTGTGATTCATTAACGTTACCTCTTGTCCATATTTAATCTATTATTGTGTATTCAAAGAATTCCTGACGGAGATGTGTACCCTCCATGATTTCCGGCGGCAGAAGCGCCCGGGCAACCAGCTTTAATTCGCTGCATTCCTGATCAGTTCTCTTTAGATGTGCATAATCTCCATCAATAGCTTCCACTATATATTCAAATGTTTCCACGTATCATCACCTCCCGTCAGAGCGCGCATGAATCTTGTATTCAGACAGTCTCCGGTCTTTTGTCGTAAATTGACTCTCAATATTATAGTATAGCGAAGTTGGGTATAATAAACAATAGTTTTATTTGCGTTTGTTAGAAAACTTCGCTATAATACTACTTAATGAAGCGAGTAGGGTTTGAAAGGGGGAAAATGTCAATGCATACAATCGAATCCATCATAAAAGCACAAAGATCTTTTTTTCGGGAAGGGCACACGCTGGATGTCTCATTTCGGATGGAGCAGCTTGGAAAACTACGGAAAATAATCAAAAAATACGAAAAAGAAATTTATCAGGCATTAAAGGAGGATCTGAACAAGCCGGAATTTGAGGCATATGGAACGGAGATCGGACTTGTCCTGGATGAAGTGAAATACTTACAGTCCCATGTGGCGTCATGGGCGAAGCCGGAGCGTGTGAAGACATCCCTTGCTAATTTTCCGTCGGTGAGCCGCATTTACCGGGAACCTTATGGAGTAACCCTTGTGATGTCTCCATGGAATTATCCGGTACTATTGTCATTAGATCCCCTTGCCGGAGCCATCGCTGCCGGGAACTGCGTTGTTTTAAAACCATCCAATTATTCACCAAACGTATCTGCGCTGCTGAAGAAAATGCTGGGTGAGATATTCCCGGAAAAATATGTGGCTGTAATAGAAGGCGGCAGAGCCGAGAACCAGACGCTTCTGAAGCAGAAGTTTGACTATATTTTCTTTACCGGAAGTGTCCAGGTGGGAAAAATGGTGATGGAGG
The DNA here is from genome assembly GCF_034124845.1 of Robinsoniella sp. Taxonomy (NCBI): domain Bacteria; kingdom Bacillati; phylum Bacillota; class Clostridia; order Lachnospirales; family Lachnospiraceae; genus Robinsoniella; species Robinsoniella sp. The sequence goes on along the minus strand of NZ_JAWYAJ010000054.1, from coordinate 19,520 downwards.
CAGCTTCCAGGTACCTTACACCCGTCAGTCTGGAACTGGGAGGCAAGAGCCCTTGTATTGTAGACGAAACAGCAGATTTAAAGCTTGCGGCGAAAAGGATTGTCTGGGGAAAATATCTGAATGCCGGACAGACCTGCGTGGCGCCGGATTACCTTCTGGTACAGGAGGACTGTAAGGTAACCCTTCTTGCATATATGAAAGAGTATATTGACCGGCTGTATGGAAAACAGGGAGATGGAGAGGATACTTATACCAGGATTGTAAACGAAAAACACTACAGACGGATTATGGGACTGATAAAAGGAGAAAGCGTAATAGCAGGGGGAACCGGGAATCCGGAAACGCTGCAGATAGCGCCGACAATCCTGGACGGTATAACATGGCAGTCACCCATTATGCAGGAGGAAATTTTTGGACCTGTGATGCCGGTTCTGACATTTCGAACACTTCCGGAAGCAATAGGGCTGGTTTCCAGACGTCCGAAACCGCTGGCGGCTTATTATTTTACCGGAAGCAGAAAACGTGAAAATTACTTCCTGAAGCATACGTCCTTTGGAGGGGGCTGCATCAACGATACGGTTATGCATCTGGCAAGTTCCCATATGCCTTTTGGCGGTGTGGGTGACAGCGGAATGGGCGGATACCACGGAAAAGACAGCTTTGAGACTTTTTCTCATCGGAAAAGCGTACTGAATAAAGCGGTATGGCTTGACATGCCGTTTCGCTATCCTCCATATAAAGGCTTGTTTTTCCGGATACTGAAGATGATCTTAAGGTAGGAAACAGTTGGGCAAAGGAGGGATTGCATGGTAAGTATCGACGAATTTGAAGAGATGATGTCGGAAATAGTGGCAACGCTCCCGGAAGACTTTTTCCAGGAATTGAGCGGAGGGGTAATCTTAAAGGAAGAAGAGAAGCGCCATCCGGAAAGTGTGGGCAATGAATTGAGCATTATGGGCCAATATTGCAGGAATCCGTTTCTGGGAAGGTATGTTGTGATATACTATGGCTCTTTTGCACGAATTTATGGCACATTGCCGAAAGACAGGTTGAAAGAGAAACTCCGTAAGACTATTTTGCACGAATTCAGACACCATTTGGAGTCACTGGCAGGAGAAAGGGATCTGGAAATCGAAGATGCCGTCCAAATTGCCCGGTATAAAAGTAAAAAAAAGACTTGACGAATGTTGACGGTAGTAATAAAATATCAGATAGCGATAGAATATGTGCGTAGGACGCACAAATGTATTTCAGAAAAAGACAAAGCCGATTGAGGAGGACTATTATGGCAACGTATATGGAAATGAGTAAAGAGGAACTGTTACAGGAAAAAGCAGAATTGGAAGCCCGCTTTGAGGAAATTAAAGAAAAAGGCTTACAATTAGATATGTCCCGTGGAAAACCTTCCGCAGCACAGTTAGATCTGGCTATGGGAATGATGGATGTTTTAAACAGCAGTTCCGATTTAAAATGCAGAGCAGGAGTGGATTGCAGAAACTACGGCGTATTAGACGGAATCCCGGAAGCACAGGAATTACTGGCTGATATGACAGAAGTACCCGCAAATCAGATCATTATTCACGGTAACTCCAGCCTGAATATTATGTTTGATACCATTGCCCGTTCCATGACTCACGGGGTTATGGGAAGTACTCCATGGTGTAAATTAGATAAAGTAAAATTCTTATGTCCGGTACCGGGATATGACAGACATTTTTTAATCACCGAATACTTCGGAATTGAAATGATCAACGTTCCCATGACAATGGATGGACCGGATATGGATCTGGTAGAGAAGCTGGTAAGCGAAGACGAAGCGATCAAGGGTATCTGGTGTGTGCCAAAGTACTCGAATCCCCAGGGCATTACCTATTCCGATGAAACAGTAAGAAGATTTGCACGTTTACAGCCGGCAGCGAAGGATTTTCGTATTTTCTGGGATAACGCATATGGCATTCATCATTTATACGATGATAAGCAGGATAACCTCATTGAAATCCTCATGGAATGTAAAAAAGCAGGGAATCCGGATATGGTTTATAAATTCTGTTCCACTTCCAAGGTCAGCTTCCCAGGCTCTGGTGTGGCAGCCATTGCAGCATCTCCTGCAAACTTAGAAGCCATCAGAAGACAGATGACCATTCAGACCATTGGTCATGACAAATTAAATCAGTTGAGACATGTGCGTTTCTTCAAAGATATTCACGGTATGGTGGAACACATGAAAAAACATGCAGACATTATGCGTCCGAAGTTTGAGGCTGTCATTAATGGTCTGGAATCCGAACTGGGCGGTTTGGAAATCGGAACATGGATTCGTCCAAGAGGAGGATATTTTATCTCCTTTGATGCACTTCCGGGATGCGCAAAGGCAATTGTAGCAAAAGCAAAAGATGCAGGTCTTGTTATGACCGGAGCAGGCGCCACATTCCCATACGGTAAGGACCCTCAGGACAGCAATATCCGTATTGCACCTTCTTATCCAACACCGGAAGAACTGGCAGTGGCAACTGACATATTCGTGCTCAGTGTAAAACTGGTAAGTATTGACAAAATACTGGAAAGTAAATAAGATGTAACCGGCTGCGGCCCCCTGTATTGCGGGCTGCGGCCTTTTCTTTGCACCAGCGGGAAAAAATTTAAAAATTCCCGTTCTCAATATTAATATTTCCTGAAGTTTATTTACAAATGTTTGAGACGTGGTAGAATGGAAATAGCTATTTGGCAGGTCGGTGCATTTACTGCGCGGACCGGGAGAAAATGTGGGACAGCAGGAAAAGTTCCATAATGAACATGCAAAGGAAAATTAATATGAGAAAATCACGAAAGATGTTATTAATAGGCGCGATTATTTACGTGCTTGTCATGATTGCAATTTACATGGGGGTAAGTGTGTATTTTATGAAACACTTTTTCCCGGGATCCATTATTAACGGAATTGACTGTTCTTCCAAGACCGTGGAAGAGGCAGAAAATATGATAGCGAATAAAGTGCAGGATTACAGTATCACCATAGTGGGCATGGATGGCAAAGAGGAGAGTATCAGCGGTGCACGGATGAATTTTGCCTATGTGGAAAACGGACAGGTGCAGGAACTGAAGGACAGCCAGAATCCACTGTCATGGCTCTATGCATATTTTAATCCGGAAAGCTACAGCATGGTAGCTAAAACTACTTATGATAAGGAAGCACTACGCAGCAGTATGGAGAAACTGTCATTCTTTGATGAGACTAAAATTGTAAAACCGGAAGATGCCAAGATTGTGCAGGCTGGTACGGGATACCGTGTTGAAAATGAGGTTACGGGAAATGAACTGGATAAGGAAAAGGTATACGACCTGTTGGTAAAAGCAGTGGATGAAGGGGATGCCAAACTGGATCTGGTTGAAAATGACTGTTATTTAAAGCCGTCTGTATTTGCAAATGATGAAAGCCTTACCAAGAAGGTGGAAGTGCTGAATAAGTATTCCAATATGACCGTTACATATGAATTCGGAAGTGATCAGGAAGTGATCAGCAGTGATACCATTAACCAGTGGATGAGTCTGGATGTGAATAATAATATTACCTTTAATGAAAGTGAAGTCAGCGACTATGTAGACCGGCTGGCAGATGATTATGATACCTATGGGCGTTCCCAGCCCTTTAAAACATCCCGTGGGGAACATGTTACCATTCAGAATGTTACTTACGGATGGATGATCGACCGGGATGGAGAAAAACAGGAACTGATGAATATATTAAAGAAAGGGGAGTCCGTTTCCCGTGAACCGGTTTATGCCCAGACTGCTTTCGCAAGAGGAGAAAACGATATCGGGGATACCTATGTAGAAATTGATTACAATTTCCAGCATATGTGGTATTATAAGAACGGAAACCTGGTTATTGATACAGATGTAGTTACCGGCAACACCTCCAAAGGCTATGATTCTCCCATTGGGGTATTTACGCTGCAGGATAAAGAACGGGATGCTACACTTGTAGGTGAAGATTACAGAACCCCGGTAAGCTACTGGATGCCCTACTATAATGGAGTGGGAATACACGATGCCAACTGGCAGCCTGTTTTTGGCGGGGACTGGTATAAGACCCACGGTTCCCATGGCTGTATTAATACGCCGATTAATATTGTTTCTGTGATCTATGACAATATAGAGGTAGGAACTCCGATTATCTGTTATCAGGGATCAACGGCAGCTCCGCCTAATACACCGGTTACGCCAACCACACCGGAGACCAATAAACCGGATGGGGAAACGAATAAACCGGATGGCGAGACCAATAAGCCGGACGGTGAGACCAATAAACCGGATGGTGAGACTAACACACCGGGCAGTGAAACAAATGCACCCCAAAGTGAAAATTCTCCCGGAACGGATATCCCGTCTCCGGAAAATGCAGACAGCCCGGAGGGTGGCGCAGAGTAGAGAGATGATATAAAAGTATGCCGGGAGGGACCGGCGAATTATGGAAAAGAATTAAGTATCAGGAGGAATCATATGAATATTGTAGTTCTGGCAGGAGGAATCAGTACGGAGAGGGAAATCTCCATCGTATCCGGCACAAAAGTATGTGAGGCATTGAGAGAAAAAGGACACCGTGCTATTTTACTGGATGTATTTTTTGGAAATACCGGGCTTCAGGCAGACCTTGCGTTTACAGAGACATATGATGTAAATGCTGCAGCAGCATATATGAGGAGCTTTGACAGTGAAGTGGAAGAGGCTGTTAAATCCCAGAAAGAATTTTTCGGGCCTGCGGTTCTGGAACTCTGTAAGGCAGCGGATGTGGTATTTCTGGCGCTGCATGGAGAGAACGGTGAAAATGGAAAAGTCCAGGCAGCTTTTGATCTGCTGGGAATTACTTATACCGGCAGCGGCTATCTGGGAAGTGCTCTGGCAATGGATAAGGGAATTTCCAAACAATTATTCCTGGAAAACGGTGTGCCGACTCCCAAAAGCGTCATGCTGAAAAAGGAAGAGGGAGTGAAATCCCTGGATGATATCGGGATGGGTCTTCCCTGTGTGGTAAAAACCTGCTGCGGCGGTTCCAGTGTGGGCGTCTATATTGCAAATACCAGAGAAGAGTATGAGCAGGCGGTAAAAGATGCATTTCACTATGAAGATGAAATAATCATTGAAACCTATGTAAAGGGCAGAGAGTTTTCCATCGGCGTTGTAGATGGAGAAGCATATCCGATCATTGAGATTGCGCCCATTCAGGGATTCTATGATTACAGAAATAAATATGAGCCAGGCAGTACCATTGAGACCTGTCCGGCAGAGCTTTCAGCGGATCTCACAAAGAAAATGCAGGATTATGCGGTCCTGGCTTATCATGTACTGAGGCTTGAAAATTATGCCAGAGTGGATTTCCTTATGGATGAGGAGAATCATATGTATTGCCTGGAAGCAAATACACTGCCTGGTATGACCCCTACCAGCCTTCTGCCCCAGGAAGCAGGTGCGCTTGGGATGTCATTTGCAGATTTGTGCGAAAGGCTGATTGAAGTTTCGTTAAAGAAATAAAAGGTGCATTCATACCGTAAAGTGCGGTGTGCAGATGGCGGGAATGAACTTCCAAACAAACTATAGGGAAGGTTGGTAAATGAAATGAAGAATATGTCTTTAAGCCGGATTGCAGAAGCATGTCAGGGCGTATATTACGGAGACAAAGACAAAAGTGAATCAGAAGTTACCAGCATTACAACAGACAGCCGTAAAGCAGAAGACGGCTGTCTGTTTGTTGCGGTAAAGGGGGAACGGGCAGACGGACATCAGTTCCTCCCTCAGATATTTGAAAAAGGAGCCCTGGGGGCCTTGGTGGAAGTGAAACCGGAGAATCCGGCAGGTCCTTATATTCTGGTGGATTCCACCCTTCAGGCGGTAAAGGATATTGCCGAATATTACAGACAGCAGCTTTCTGTGAAAGTCGTGGGGATTACCGGAAGTGTGGGAAAAACCAGTACAAAGGAGATAATCGCCTCTGTATTGGCTGAAAAATATAACGTTTTGAAGACCCTTGGAAATTTTAATAATGAACTGGGACTTCCGCTTACGGTATTTCGTTTGAGAGAGGAACATGAGATCGCAGTTCTGGAAATGGGAATCAGTGATTTTGGCGAAATGCACAGACTGAGCAAGGTGGCAAAGCCTGACATCTGTGTACTGACCAACATTGGACTGTGCCATTTGGAATTTCTAAAAAGCCGGGATGGGATACTGAAAGCAAAATCAGAGATATTCGATTATATTGCTGAAGATGGTAAAATTATCTTAAATGGAGATGATTATAAATTATCCACAATCCGGGATGTGAAAGGAATTAAGCCTATTTTCTTTGGTGTGGAAAGTGACAGGGAAATCTATGCAGACCATATTATCCCCCGGGGGCTGAAAGGAATCCAGTGTGAGATTCATGCAGGCGGGGAGAGCTTTCGGACAGTCGTGCCGATTCCGGGGTATCACATGGTGCTCAATGCCCTTGCAGCCACAGCGGTGGGAAGAACCCTGGGGCTTACCATGGCGGAAATTAAGGCAGGGATTGAGAAGCTGGAATCCCTGGGCGGCAGATTCCATATCATTGAGACAGCTGCCATCACCATCGTGGATGACTGCTATAATGCCAGCCCATCCTCCATGAAGGCATCTTTAGACGTTTTAAAAGATGCGGATCAGAGGAAAGCTGCCATCCTGGGCGATATGTTTGAGCTGGGAGAAAATGCGGCACAGCTTCATGCAGAGGTGGGTGCATATGCGGCACAGCATAAAATTGATCTGCTGGTCTGCGCGGGCGAAATGTGTAAGCATATGGCGCAGGCAGCTCAGGAAGCAGGGGGCTGCAAGGAAGTTGTCTATGTGGAAAACCTGGATTCTCTCACCGAAGTCCTGCCCGGACTGATTAAAAAAGACGATACGGTGCTGGTAAAGGCATCCCATGGAATGCATTTTGAAAATGTAGTAAACATGCTGCGTGAATTGTAGAATCCTTATTCCAACTCAGCATGTTAGAATGAAAGAACTATACAATCTGTAATGAAAAGCAGAAAGACTGGAATAACCGGACAAATGGCAGCATCCCAAACAGGGAGTTACAGGTTAGGCAGGCGCTTTCTGCTTTTAAAAATATATCCAAGGAGGACTTGATGAAAAAAAACATAATAATACCCAATACGGACTTAAATGTACTGCCATTGGGACTGGGTACGGCTTTAGCCGGTTTAAGCTTTGACGGACAGGAAGCAGACAGGCTTTTTGATACGTTTTTATATCTGGGGGGGAATATGATCGATACAGCCAGAGTATATTCTGACTGGGTGAAACCGGAGATCGGAAGAAGCGAAAGAGTCATCGGAGACTGGCTTCACAGGAGTAAGAAAAGACATGAAACGGTAATCGTAACAAAAGGCGGGCATCCGGATATGACGGTGGAAAATCCAGATTTACATGAGAACCGTATGGGCAGGGAGGATATGCGCCATGATCTGGAAGCTTCCTTAAGAGCATTGCAGACCGATTACATAGATCTATATTTTTATCACCGGGATGATACCAGTCAGCCTGTAGAGGAATTAATTGAGGTAATGGAACAGTTTGTGCGGGAGGGTAAAATCCGATATTATGGATGCTCTAACTGGTCCACTAGTCGTATGGAGGAGGCAGATACATATTGTAAGAAAATGGGATATCGTGGATTTGCAGCCAATCAGGCGCTTTATAATCTGGGATCCCGCTTTATGAAACCATTGTCCGATGATACTATGGTAAAAGCAGACGAAGGGATGTTGTCCTATCACAAGGAGAATGCCAATAATGTACTGATGCCATATATGGGTGTCTGCGGCGGATTCTTCCACAAATACATAACCGGAGGACAGGAAGCGGTAGAAAACAGTCCTTATTTTGTCAAAGAAAATCTGGAGATGGCAAATCGGGTAAAATTACTTACCAGAAAATATAGTGCCACTGTTTCCCAGGTTGTACTGGGATTTTTTACACAGCAGGAAACGTTCAGCATTCCTCTCTACGGACCTAAAAATATTACTCAGATTGAAGAGGCAGTGGGTATGCTTGATATTGCGTTTGAAAAGGCAGATTTTTCGTAAGGAGGAATTTTTTGAAAGGGAAAAAATTATTTCGATATTTGGGTATATTTGCACAGACGGCTGCGCTTTCCATATTTTTTGTATCTGCTTTATCCCTCATGGCATTTGCGAATGATGAGACGGCGGAAATTCTGGGGAGTGATCAGGGAGCGGAAGTTTCTGAAATGGGTCATATCCCAAGTGGAATTGACCAGCAATATTACAACTATGAAGGGAAAAGCAGACGAAGAACCAGATCTGTTTTGCCGCAGCAGTTTGATCTGAGGCAGCAGGCACTGTCATCTCCTGTCAAAAACCAAAGTCCCTGGGGCAGCTGCTGGGCGTTTGGGACACTCTCTGCCATGGAAAGTTCTGCGATGGTACAGAAAAGCGTGAGCGGCAGTTCTGATATAGCGGTACCGGACTATTCAGAAAGGCATCTGACCTGGTTTTCTTATCAGCAGCAGGAAGGGGAAGGAATTATATCCACCAAGAATCAGCCCTTTGATGTGGGGGGAAACCGTCAGATCGCTACCGGACTGCTGTCTTCCTGGGCAGGTGTGGAGCAGGAATCAGAAGTCCCGTACCTGACAGGGAAATCCCAGGTCTGGTCAGTGGATCCGAAGAAATTATACGACTCAGTGGGACATCTGCAAAATGCTGATTTTCTTCCGGGAACGGCAGTCTTTGAAAATTATACAGCCAAGAGTGGTTACCGTCTGGACCGGGATGCTGTGAATACAATTAAAAAAGCGCTGATGAATAATGGGGTAGTGGATGTATCCTACTATGCAGACCAAAGCAGACCGGATCAGACTTCGGTCAATGGTACTTATATTAACAATCAGACTTATGCACAGTATACGGATCAGTATTTAACTGCCAATCATGAGGTATCTATAGTAGGCTGGGATGATGACTATTCAGCGGAAAATTTTCTGGAGAACCGGCGTCCGCCTGGAGACGGTGCATGGATTGTAAAGAACAGCTGGGGAAAAAACTGGGGAAATGATGGCTATTTTTATTTGTCTTATTATGATCAGTCAGTCAACGAATTTACAAGTTTTTACCTGGACCTTCCCGATGAAGAGGGAAATTATCAGTATGATCACAATTATCAGTATGATTATTTAGGTATGAAAAGCGTCTATGGCATACTGCGGTATCCGAGCAGCAATGTTTCCGTGGCAAATGTGTTTACAGCCGGGTCCTATGAAGAGCTAAAGGCGGTATCTGCAGTTACAACGGAGCCGGGATCAAAAGTTCAGATCCGGATTTATAAAAACCCCCTGGAGGATAATCCTGAAAGCGGAACTCTGGTGGCGGAACAGACAGACACGGTATCATATGGAGGATACCATACCTTAGAATTAGAAATGCCGTTGATCTTGAAGCCGGGGGATCAATTTTCTGTGGTACAGTTAATAACCGGAGACAAGGGGAGCTATGTCCCTCTGGAACTTGCATCTACGGCACCGGTATTCGGAGGCGAAGCATTGACGAATGCAAAGGTAGAGGAAGGGCAGAGCTTTTGGAATCAGGGAAACGGCTGGACCGATTTAGCTAATTATCCCTATAAAAGTAAAACGGTATATTCCGGAAATGTTATGATTAAAGCCTTTACGGTAGACTATGCGGTAACAGCCAGGGTACAGTCTGTTACAGTGGACAGCCTGGATTTGGGAATGCAGGAAATCGAAACCGGAACCAGTGTAGAGGTGTCGGATTCAAAGGAAGTTCTGATTACATTACCGGCTGCATCAGCATTTGTGAGGATACATCCGGTACTGGAAGATCAGGGAGAAGTGGAGATCCGCATAGACGAGCAGGTTTATCGTGAAGAGGATGCGATTCCAAGAGCAGATTTTGAAGGGAAAATTGTAACGGTTGTGGGAAAAGGCAAGCCGGACAGTATTTACTACAAGTATCGGTTCACGGTTTTGGATACGGTATTGACTGATAACGGTGTAGTTTTAACAGACAGCCACAGCTATCTGCCAAAAGACGCAGTATTCCGTGCAAGGGTATGGGATTCCCAGGATGAAATCTATGAGGAGATCCGGGAGAGTCTGCGCGGATTAGGAGGCGGTTTATTTACGGTTTATGCTATCCGGACTACGGCAGGAGGAAGTGAAATCCAATTATCTGAAGACGGGAATGTAATGCTGCAATTTCCAAAACCCCCGGAATATGACGAAGATAGAACCAGACTTTTTGCAGCGGACATTTCATCGGATCATATCCTGACCGCAATTTCCGATATGGAAAATGGACTTCAGGCGTCCGTAAATAACATTGGAAATAGTTACTACGTTGTGGTTGAAATGAAAAAGATTGCTCAGAGTATACCTGGAAAGCCGGAGATTTCGGAGCTGCCTGGAGCTGTCACGGATCATAGTATTGCTGTGAAAGCGGTGGAAGGGCAGGAGTATTCCATTGATAACGGAACAAACTGGAAGATTGCAGATCAGTCAGAAGGCGGTTTTACCGGATTGTTTGAAGGGCTGAACCCGGGAACGGATTATCAGGTGATTACCAGATATGCAGAAACAGTGGATACCGCAGCCAGCAATCCCTCCGAACCGCTCCTGGTGCGTACAAAGGATGCGGCACCCACACCAGATGCAGTCCCTGCACCCGTTTTGGTGAGACACACCGATGTATCAGTGGAAGTGGAAACCAGACCGGGTCAGGAATACAGTATAAAAGGTCCGGGGGAAGAAGCGTTTACGGAGTGGCAGGACAGCGGTCTTTTTGAGGGGCTGATTCCTGGAACGAACTACGAGATTGTCACGCGTATACCGCAGACTGATGATACTGAGCCAAAAAATATCAGCGAGACCTTGTACCTGCGGACAAAGGACAGTGCTCCCCCGGCACCTATAGCACCGGAAACTGTGGAAATACTGGATCGCAGCATTACCGTAAGGGCTGTGCCGGGGCAGGTATATGCCATTACTACGGAAGAAAGTGCAGACCTGGATTCGCTAGTATGGCAAAAAAGCGGGATATTTGAATCGTTAACAGATCGAACGCAGTACTATATCTTTACAAAGCAGGCAGAGTCAGATACGGTGATGGAAAGCGGTGTCAGTGAGCCGTTATCCCTTATGACGCTGCAGTCTCCGGGGGAAGCACCGGATGTACCAATTCTCGTGTCTGCGGGAAGTGACCGGATTACAATTAGAGAAATAAGCGGTCAGGAGTATTCCATTAACGAGGGGAAAAACTGGCAGTCAGCAGGTACCTTTGGCGGACTTTTACCGAATCGGATCTACCGGGTTATTGCCAGGGTATGCAGAACGGCAGAGAAGATGGAAAGTCCTTCCAGCCCCTCGTTGGATGTGAGAACCGATAAACGGGAAGCAGCTGCACCAGGTGCACCGCAATGTATCGGTATAACGGAGACTTCTATAACGGTAAAGACAGTAAATGGTCAGGAATATTCTATTGATGGTGGGAAACAGTGGCAAAACGGAGGTGAATTCCTTGGATTAAAGCCAAATACCAGATATGGAATCCAGGCAAGAACGAAAGAAAACGAGATTTATAAAAGGAGCCCTGTAAGTGCTGTTCTGTCGATTACCACTAAAAAGGTATCAGACTTTCAGATAAGGCTAAATGCAAATGGCGGGAAATCAGAGCAATCCTCCATTATGGTCAAAAATGGAAATCGCTACGGAAGTCTGCCATCTCCAAAAAGATCCAAATATACATTTAAAGGATGGTACACTTCAAAAACAGGCGGAAAGAAGATATCCGCTTCTTCCCTGGTATCCCTGCAGAACAATCAGACGCTGTATGCCCGCTGGTCAAAGGTAACTACAGCCAGAGTCAGTTCCATAAATCTGTCTAACCCAAAGAAACGGCAGATGGCTGTAAAAATAAAGAGTGTAAAGGGTGCAAAAGGATACCAGATACAGTATGCAGAGAGTCCATCATTTAAAAAGGGCAGAAAAATTTTAGACACAGGGAAATCCAGCAAGAAAATAAGCAAGCTGAAAAAGGGCAGAACCTATTACGTAAAAGTCAGGGCTTATAAAAAGGATTCCTGCGGAAAGAAAATTTATGGGAAGTACGGTAAGGTAAAGAATATCATCATAAAAAAATAGAAGAAATATAAGGATTTCAGCAAAGAGTGCAGATATTCCAATCCGTCCATACCGGTAAATGTTCCATTGCCGGTATGGAGAGATATGGTATATCTGCACTCTTTTTAAACAATAAACTTCTGAGCGGTACTGTCAAACAATCCCCGGTCAGTAAGGCGGATTTCCGGTATGACCGGCAGTGCCATAAAGGACAAGGTGATAAAGGGGTCAAAATATTTGGGAATACCCATTTCATATGCCAGCTTTAACATTTCTGATGTAATTTCGCTGGTTACTTTCCCGGAAGCTGTGCTCATCAGGCCAAATAAAGGAAGGGGCAGAGATGCCTGAACTTTTCCGCCTGAAGCGATTACATAACCTCCCTGTATTTCTTTTAAATGGTTAATGGCTGTACACAGATCTTCGTCATTGTCTCCGGTGGCTATAATATTATGGCTGTCATGTGCTACCGTGGTGGCAATTGCTCCGTTCTTAATGCCGAAGCCCTTTAAGGGGGCAGTGGCGATATTACCGGTTCCACGGTGCCGTTCCACCACACACAGCTTCGAATATGCCCCTTGGGGAGAGAAGTATCCGTCTCTGGAAGGAAGCGGTTCTGTTACATTTCTGGTAAGTATCTGGTGAGGAACCATTTCAATGACATGCATGTCTCCTTTACAGGGCAGTGCTAACTGTGAGGGGGTAATCTCCTGAAAATGGACGGTGTGCAGTAAATTTTCCGGGATCTCAGTTTCTTCTAACTGATCCATCCATTGAGGGGTCACCAGACGCCCATCCTTATATACAGAGGCTACCTTAAATGTTTCCAGGTCATCGAGAATCAACAGATCTGCGTGGTATCCGGGAGCGATAGCGCCGTAACCGGCAAGGCCATAGGTTCTGGCGGTATGTATGCTTGCCATGGCAATGGCAGCTGCAGGCTTGACACCAAGGGCAATGCATTTACGGACACAGTGGCTGATATGGCCCTCTTTCCAGATATCCTCCAGGTGCTTGTCATCGGTGCACAGGAGAAAATGTTCCAGGGGCAGACCGCTTTCCACTAAACCGGGAATGATGCCGTCCATATTTTTGGCAGCACTGCCCTCCCGAATCAGAATTTTCATTCCGGCACGGCATTTTTCAAGTGCTTCCTCATAATGTACGCATTCATGATCAGTCTCGATTCCGGCGCAGGCATAGGTCTGGATCTCCTGTGGGGAAAGCCCGGGGGCGTGTCCGTCTGCCGTTTTATCCGCCGCCAGCTCTAGCTTATCAAAAATGGTGGAATCTCCTGACAGTACCTGAGGAAAGCACATCACTTCACCCAGCCCCAGTACTCTGGGATGATTGATATATGATTTTATATCCGCTGCGTCAAAATTGGCGCCGTTTGTCTCAAAGGGTGTTGCAGGTACTGAGGAAGGAAGCATTACGAATAAATTAACCGGAAGCTTTGCAGCGGCTTCCAGCAAATAGTCAACCGCCTTGCTGCCACATACATTTACCATCTCATGAGGATCTGCAATAAGTGTCGTAGTTCCATCCGGCAAAACGGATTTCGTCATTTCACAGGGGGTAACCATGGAACTTTCAAGATGCAGATGGGCATCCATCAGCCCCGGGCAGAGATATTTTCCGCTGCAGTCGATCTCATTGCTCCCGTGATAAGTGCCGATGCCGGCAATCATGCCCCGGTAAACCGCTACATCTGCCGTATAGATCTCCTGGGTAAATACATTAATTATGTTGCCGTTTTTGAAGACTGTATCAGCCGGTATTCTGCCGGAAGCAGCCTCGCATAAGGTTTGTTTTGCTGTCATAATTAGAAACCTTTCCTGATTTTTATTTTTTTCTACAGGGTATCGATTCTGTTACTGTCTGCAGTAACGACGATTCGTTTTTAATAGTCTAACACAGAGATTATTCTGTTGCAAGTTGAAGGAGCTATCTGCTATAATGGTTACACAAACGAAGGAGGAAAAACATGGATACGAAGAAATTTTTAGAGATTTGTGCAAGAGGAAAGACAGGACCCTCAGTAGAAAAAGATGATTGGGACCTGGACTACATCATTGACGGAGTAAGAGATCTGGTTGATGAATATGACTTTAGCTGGGATAAGAAAGTTATTATTCCAAACGATGAAAAACTGCTGGATGATATGTTTGAAGCGGCAAAAAAACTGATCGTAGATCTTGGCATTTACAATATGAGTACAAAGCGGATTATTCATTTTGAAAGAGAAGAGATCGAAGAAGGTCTGAAAAACATGAAAACCGAACTGGTAATGGGCGAAGGCAAAGATGCGGTAACTTTGAAAGCCAGAAAAATAGAAGATGATTTATTACCGGTTGTATGGGCAGGCAACCCGGGATGTCCGACACCGGAATCCCTGTATTATCCAATTATTTTAAGTGCTGCAAAGGAACCGATCATTGATTTACTGACTTGCGGATCATTAGTCGATGTGGATGGTTATGCAGTGACAAGCGGCGATGTAACGGAAGTGGTGGCAGTGCGCCGTGAGATGGAGTATCTGCACAGAGCCCTGAAGGAAACCGGAAGGGAAGGAATGGGGCTTCTGGCGGCAGAAAGTGCTGTTACAGAAGTTGGTGATTATGCGGCAGTAGGGGAAAAGCGTCTTCGTCCATGTGACTCCCATTTGGTTGCAATGTTTAATGAATTAATGATCGATAACGGTAATCTAGTACGTGCGGCAAATTCCCTGGATTATGGAATGAAAAATGCGTCCCTGGCTTGTACCATGGTAGGCGGCCTTGCAGGAGATGCTCCGGGAGCTACAATTGTTATGCTGGCATCCATTATTGCAGCGAATCTGGTCTGTATGGCGGATTATCATCTTTGCCATCCGATCCATATCCAGGATGTGGCGACTACAGCAAGGGGCTGTCTCTGGCTTCAGTCTGTACTCTGCCAGACATTTGCCAAAAATGCACCGGCTATTATTGTATGTGATCTCTGGCCAAGCAGCGGTGCTATGACAAAAGAACTGTTCTATGAAGTGGCTGCGAATACAATCGTAGTTACCGTCAGCGGCGGACATCTGGAGGGACTGGGTTCTGCAAATGGAAATAAACCAAACGGAACCGGGCTGGAAGTACGGCTTATGGGCGAAGTCGGTAAAGCAGTTGCAAGACAGAAGATGACCCGTGAACAAGCAAATGAAATTGTATTAAAGCTTCTGGATAAATATGAACATGTATTTCGTATGGAAGACGGAAACTGCGGAAAGCCCTTTAATGAAGCTTATGATATGGAGACCATTACACCTCTTCCGGAATGGCAGGCAATGTATGAGGAAGTAAAAGCAGAACTTACAGAAATGGGTATTCAGTTTTGAATTTGAAAAAAGAAAAGGACAAAAGAGAGAGGAAAGAAAAATGAATTCAAAAGCAATGCGCTTATTTAAGGCAGAGGATGTAGGCGGCGTAGTTTATTCTTTCGTGGGAAATCTGGTCAATTACATTATTATAATTTACGCATTACAGGGTATTGGATGGACAGATGATATTATCTATGGCAGGGTAGTTCCGGGATTGTCCATTGGATTAATGGCAAGCGGTTTTATCTATGCTTATATGGGCAGAAAGCTGGCAAAGAGAACGGGAAGAACAGATGTGACCGCACTTCCGTCCGGTGTATCTACTCCGGCGATGTTTGTGTATCTGTATGGCGTTATTTATCCCCTTCACTATGCCGGGTTGTCACCGGAAGAATGTTGGACAGCAGCAGTAGCAGCTTGTTTTCTGGGTGGGTTCATTGAGCTGATCGGCGGTTTTGTCGGACCGTTTATCAGAAGAATTATCCCAAGGGCGGCAATGCTTGGAGCAGTTGCTGGGATTGGACTTGTATGGATGGCAACAGTTGGTCTGTTCGAAGTTTACCATGATCCGATTCTGGGTATGCCTGTACTCATTATTGCGATTATCGGGTTAATCGGAGGCTATGTATTTAAAAAGAAGATCCCCATGCTTTTAGTATCTGTGGTCTTTGGTGTGGTGTATGCGATCTGTCTGGGCAGAGTGGAGATTGATACATCTACAGTGGGAGTAGTAATTCCATACTTCTCAGGAGCCAATATACTTGCCGGATTCAAACTGATTGTGCCGTATCTGGGGGTTATTATCCCAATTGAAGTTTATAACTTTATCGAGACAATGGATAACGTGGAGTCTGCCATTGCAGCAGGAGATGACTATAACGTGGGTCATGCCCAGATCGCTGACGGATGCTGTACGATGTTATCTGCGCTGTTTGGCGGAATTATTCCCAATACCGTATGGCTTGGACATCCTGGCTTAAAGAAAAGCGGAACCGGAACCGGGTATTCATGGGTTACCGGCGTGCTGTTCGGAGCATCGGCACTGTTTGGTGTATATGGATTCTTCAATTCTCTGATGCCGGCAGTGATTGCCTCCATAACCTTCCTGTGGTGTGCGATTTTAATGGTAGTACAGTCCAGCACAGATGTGCCAAGAAGACACGGTGCTGCAGTTGCCATAGCGCTGATTCCGCACATTGCAGATGTATTGTATACATATGTACGTGATGCTTTAGGCTCCTTTGGGATCTTTTTAGAAGATACCCTGACGATGAACAGCAGTGACACGGTTTCTCAGACCATGTTAAATTATGGAGTCACTTGGCATGGTGTGGCTGCAATGCGCCATGGAGCAATACTGACCAGTATTCTCTGGGCAACCGTTGTGGTTTTCATCATTGACAGAAGGCTGGATAAGGCGGGGTATGCGCTTATCATCGCATCGATACTTTCCTTCTTCGGGTTTATGCATGCCCCGATGCTTGGATTTGGAATTGATACCATGTCCTTCCCGTATGCGGTAGGATATCTGATCTGCGCCGTTATTTGCTTTATTTTCCATTTTACCCATAAGAAGCTGATGGATGTGCCGCGCAGATATGATTACGTATAGGAGGAAAGGAAAATGGATGTTAAGTGTGTCAGAGTTTTAAGGCCTTATGAAAAAGCGGATGATAAGAAAAAAGTGATTTATATTGATGAAGATGCAAAGTACTCCCTGATGAAAGAATGGGGAGAAAAAGTATTTATCAAAGGGCGAAATGATGTCCGGGACGTAGAGATCCAGCCGTTGAAAGAATTGGATCAAAACGGTTTTATTGCAAGAGCAGGTCAGCAGTTAATCGATGAACTATATATTGAATATGGGGAAGAAGTCATGATTATATAAGTACCTTGTGCGGATATCAGGCACTGGTTATCGGTGTATTTACACCGGGATGTACTTATGAGGGAGCAGCGTTTAAGCTGCTCCTTTTTAGATGCCGGACAAAGCCTTTTCCCAGTCTTCCAGCGGGCTTCCCAGATCTTGTTTCAGCTTAATATTCGTTTGCAGAGTCATAGTTTCCTGTGGAGAAAGTAGTTCAAATACCTGGGAAAACTCGTCATGCCAGAAGCATTCTTTTAAGACCTCTTCCAAATCGCTCAGGGAATGGATCTGTTCCCGGATCATGCTTATTTTATCGGAAAGGTGCCTGCATTCCGACATTTCATCGATGAATGACCGCAGCTGTTCATCCTCCATCAACTCTCCGTCTTCAAATCCAAATACTGGGGTGGCAGCGTCAGGGGATCTTGTTACGAAGACGTGTTCCAGCTGTCCCATTTGGATATATTGATAGCAGGAATCCGCGAATAAGTCCAGAGCACAGGAGAGATAGGCAATCAGCGCCGCATCCTCTTCCAGGGGTAGTTCCCCGATCAGACGCCTAAGTGCCGTCTGCAAAAGAACTTTTAGATTTTCCCTTGTTAAATCAGACAGATGACGGTATAGCCGGGATCTGGCTTCCGGGCGGATATCAAGTTCATAAATGTCGTAATTGCACAATAAGCAGCCAATCGCATTTTGAAATACAATCTGAAAGATATTAACCAGAAGATTTTCATAATCGGAATGATAGCCACGCAGCACTTCCCGGATTACCGATACGGGGAAATAGGACAGAAAAGTTTCTTCCAGATGGAACCGGTTCAGATACTCAGCCATGAAATCAATACCGGAAAGTCCTTCAATTTCCATACAGAGCTGGTAATCAATGGAGCCGGGACTTAAATGTGCACCAAATTGCACATCATAATCCTGAAAGAATGGCGGAATACCCGTTAGAATAGTCCGTTTGTAGACGTCCATCTCTATGGGGAGCAGATGCGCCTGAATGTGTTCCAGCAGGGACTTTGTGTCTTGGATTAACTGCTGTTTGCGTTTCAGACCGGATGCAAACCGTTGTTCCACAGACTCGGTTCCCGCCGTAAGGTCTGTAGAGGATGCATTTGTCTCTTCCAGGCAATATAAAATAGACAGTAAAATCTGCCTGGCTGTCTCATTTGTAACAGAAGTGCTTTCGGCACTGGTGTATTTTCTTACCCTTTTGGCAAGAAGGGGCAGTACTTCTTCCAGAGTGGTTTCTGACGGTAAATGGTTATTCTTCATCAAATTCTCCTCTCCATCCCTTCCTGATTTTCCGGCAGAAATTATTGAGGCAGGTGTCTTCCAGATATTCCAGTGATCCCTGGCATTCTCCTTCAAAATGTATTTTCATATAATGGATGAGTTCATCATCACTTAATTCATCCAGGGATTCATTTTTATACAGGTAAAAAATACTTTGAAGAGTTATCAGAGTGTCCATATAATTGTCCTGGTAAATGTAAGGAGAATCACAAAATTCAAAGATCAGTTTCGGCAGAATACCCCCTTCGAATTCAATCCTGCCAAATTCGGTGAGAGATTCTTTGCGGCATTCCAGAAGCTGCGCTGCATCTTCTTCTGTGAGTGATACACCAAACTGATTCGTGTATTGGTTGCAGGATACAAGTGCTGCGAGAGAATTTTTGATATCGGCGTTTAGAAGATATGAAGTCAGTGAAGAGTCATTCATAGAAATATCCTTTCTATTTACGGGATCCGGGGAAAGTGTCTCCGGAAAATGAACAGGCGGCATTACTGTTACCCGGGAGGCAGCAAAAGTAATATATAATATATACACCAAGGGAATTGAAACTACAAGACTTGAAAAAATCCCGATTTTGTGGTATTATAGTTACAGAAAATAATAAAAAAGTGTCCGTTTGGGGCACTTTTTTCATTTAAAAACAAAATACCTGAAAAAGAAAAGGAAGTATTGCAGGAACGATTCTGCAACGCTGGGTGAAACATGTTTGAAACAAAAGCATTTCAAACTACTAATTAAGGAATAGCGCAAGCCAACTTGCGCTATTCAGGGGGATAAGAGTGAAAAATAAACCAGATTTTAAGCCGACTTGAACTAAGGGGTATTCCCC